>NZ_JBFNFG010000005.1:0-148743 GCF_040888305.1 Streptococcus fermentans
TACCGCCGTGAAAAGGCGGTGTCTTAACCCCTTGACCAACGGACCGGAGTTGTTATTTTCAACTCTTACTATTATACCGACTTTTTTTGCTTTGTCAACACCGTTTTTTAATTTTTTTGATCTAGTGTTTCATCTGTACATACTATAGTCCGTACGGGCTTCGAACCCGAGTTACCGCCGTGAAAAGGCGGTGTCTTAACCCCTTGACCAACGGACCGGAGTTGTTATTTTCAACTCTTACTATTATACCGACTTTTTTTGCTTTGTCAACACCTTTTTTAACTTTTTTTCATTTCTCCTGAATTACTTCCTTCAGCTCTCTGAGAAGGGCTTTGTGGCCTTTAAATCGTTCGTCTGCTTTCTTACAATAATTCTTTTTTATGAAGCACATATCATTTTTTGAAAACATTTCTTCATATTACTCAAGTAACTGTTCCATTCTTATTTTCAGAAAATTTGAATCATTTCTTCTAAGAGAGCATTGACATAGGTGAACTTGTATTTTGTTTTCTATATATCGAAATCTTTGATTTAAATTCGAGTTCCCTCAATTTAAAAAAAAAAAAACAGAGAAAACTTGCGCTTCCTCTGTTTATAGTATTTAAGATAATTAATTTTCTTCACTCATTTTTGATTTTACTTCGTCATAAGATAGTGCATGTGATTCCTCTTCTACTGTTTCAGGCATCTTTCCTGTTTCGTATAGAGATTTAATTTGTGTACTATCCAATGTTTCGTATTTCAATAATGCTTCTGCAATTAGCTTGTGAGTTTCACGATTTGACTGGATAATTTCAGCAGCTTTGTTTCGTGCTTCATTCAACAATGAACGAACTTCTTCGTCAATTTCATAAGCTGTTTGTTCTGAAATTGATTTTTGAGGGCTTTGTGCACCAAACATGGCATGATTTCCTTCATATTGTACTGGACCAAGTTTTTCACTCATACCATACTCTGTAACCATTGCACGCGCCATCTGAGTAGCTTGTTCGAAGTCATTAGATGCTCCAGTTGTTTGGACGTTAAAGATAATCTCTTCAGCTACACGTCCACCCATTAAGCCAGCTAATTGCTCTTTCATATCTTCTTTAGATAGAAGCATTTGGTCTTCTTTAGGAAGTGCGATCATATATCCGCCTGCACGTCCACGTGGTACTATGGTAACTTTATGAACAACACGAGCATTTGACAATACTAGACCGACAATGGTGTGTCCTGCCTCATGGTAGGCAACCAACTCACGTTCTTTTTGTGAAACTGTCTTGTCTTTCTTAGATGGTCCAGCGATGACACGATCTTCTGCCTCATCAATATCAGAAGCATCAATCACTGATTTATTACGACGAGCTGCAACTAAAGCTGCTTCGTTCAATACATTTTCCAAATCGGCACCAACAAAACCTGGAGTTTGTTGTGCTACCAATTTCAAATCTACATCTTCAGCTAAAGGTTTATTTCTAGCATGGACTTTCAAGATTGCTTCGCGACCCTTAACATCAGGACGACCAACTAATACTTTTCTATCAAAACGGCCTGGACGAAGTAGGGCCGGATCAAGAACATCTGAACGGTTTGTTGCCGCAATGACAATAATTCCTTCATTTCCTTCAAAACCATCCATTTCAATCAAGAGTTGGTTTAAGGTTTGTTCTCGTTCATCATTACCTCCACCTAAACCGACACCACGTTGTCGACCAACGGCATCAATTTCATCAATGAAGATAATAGCTGGTGCTGCTTTTTTTGCATCCTCAAAGAGAGAACGTACACGGCTCGCACCGACACCGACGAACATTTCTACAAAGTCAGAACCTGAAATACTAAAGAATGGTACACCAGCTTCTCCTGCGACTGCTTTAGCAAGTAATGTTTTACCAGTTCCCGGAGGCCCCTCTAAGAGAACACCAGCTGGAATCCGGGCACCCAATTTTGTAAATCGTTTTGGATCTTTTAAGAATTCAACAACTTCAACAAGTTCTTGTTTCTCTTCTTCTGCGCCTGCGACATCTGAGAAGCGAACTTTGATATCTTCTTTATTAGCAGCTTTAGCTTTACTACGTCCAAAGCTCATTGGATTACGTCCACTATTTCCGCCCATATTTCCCATCATAGAGAAGAGGAAGAAGAATAAGATAGCAAATGGTACTACTGAAACCAGGATGTTAATCCACATACCACTTGAGCTTTCGTGTTTCACTTCAATCTGTGTTTGGTGTTCACTTGCTAACTTTTGCAAATCCGCTACAGTTGTATCTGATGGGAGGACAATACTTGTAAATTTCTCTACTTTTGTAGCAGAGGGTGTAAAAAATTGAATTCCCGTTTCCTGTTTCTCTGTCTTAGCAGTTTTGTAGACACCATACACTTCAATAACACTACCACTTGGTTGGTAGGTCATTTCTTTTACATTGTCGTTAGTGATTTCCTGAACCAATTCTGAGTACTTAATTTGTTGACTATGACCAGCGGATCTGCCAGCAAAAAAGTACTGGAATCCTGTCACTAGCAAGAAAATCATCAACAAATAAAGGAATGGATTTTTTATGAAACCATTATTTTGTTTTTGCATTCAAACACTTACCCTTCTATTTTGAGTAAACTTCCTCTTTCAATACACCTACATAAGGAAGGTTACGATAGTTTTCATTATAGTCTAGTCCATATCCTACAACAAATTCATTTGGAATTGTAAAACATGTATAATCTGCTTCAATTTCTACAGTGCGACCTTCTGGTTTATCAAGCATGGTAACAATCTTCACAGACGCTGCTTCTCTTGCAGTAAACATATCTTTCAAACTTTTCAAGGTTTGACCAGTGTCAATGATATCTTCTACAAAGACAACATGTCGACCTTTAATATCTTGAGTTACGTCTTGTTTAATATTAATGACACCACTACTTACAGTCCCACCATGATAGCTAGAGACCATCATAAAGTCCATTTCAAGATGTGTATCAATATATTTCACCAATTCTGCCATAAAAGGAATAGAACCTTTTAAAATTCCAACTAAAATCGGATTTTTACCCTCATAATCTTTTGTCAACTGAGCACCCAATTTTTTAGCTGCTTCTGTAATTTCATCTTGTGAAATCAAAATTTTCTTGATATCTTTTTCTAACATGATTTTACCTATCTATTTTTTCTATATAAAGTACAGTGTTCATTATATCATTTTTCATTTTTTTACTCAAATCACTGATTTCAATTCCTAAAACTGAACAAATTTTTCCAAATTGCTCAATGATAATAGCTTTTTCTCGTCTTTCTTTAGGAATTTTTAAATCAATAAAAAGTCGCCTTACTTTTTTTCGATGACCATTTATTATCAAATAATCACCTGGCTGTCGATGCCGCAAAATCAATGATGTTTCACGGGAAACATTTATTTGTTGAACATTTTCACCTTTTAGAGGAATTCCAAATGAAAATAGAAAACCTTCATAATAAACTTGATTTTGATAGTTTAACACACATTCACTACTTTTTTCATCAGACTTCGGTCTGATTTTACTAATTTGAAAGTGCTGGTATTCTTTTATAAGTTCATAACCATTTTTTATATTATGGCGATATTGACTCTTAGTTTTTAAAATATGATGAATTTCTTGAAATTGTTTTCTTGTTACATTTAAATCAGCAAAACGACTAAGATATTGTTGTAGTAAAACTCTTTGTGTTGCTTCGGAAAAAGATAAAAACTGAGTTAAATCTTCCACATTGACTGTTTGAGATAATTCAGTCAGAGCAATTTGATAGTCAGAAACTTCTTTTCCAAACTCTAAAATTGCTTTTTTTACCTGAACATTTTCTTTTTCTAACTGTGGCAGATAGAGGTTGCGAATACGATTGCGAAGATAGTGATTTTCTTTATTCGTTGAATCTTCAAAATGCTCAATTTTAGGAAAATCTTTCTTATAAAAAGACAACAAAGGACGAATCAACTCTCCCTTATCAAACGTTTGTTTTTCTTTAATAGCTGATAAGTGTTGTAATCTAACACCCCTAATCATTCGCATAAATACCGTCTCAACCTGATCATCTGCATGATGAGCTGTTACAAGGGCTGTAGAGGAAGTTTTCCCCATTACTTTCCTAAAAAATTTATAGCGAAATTGACGAGCATTTGCTTCTGAAAAATCTCCAGTAAAATGAGCTACGTAAATTTGAACTCCAACTTGTTTAGCTAGTTTTATTAATTCATATTCTTCATAATCCGATTCTAATCGTTGTTTATGGTTTACATGAGCTAAAAATAATTCAATCCCAAGTTCTTCTTGGTAAGTTGAAAGGAGATGAAAAAGAAACATCGAATCCAATCCACCAGACAAGGCTAGTACAACTCGTGAATGATCTTTAAAATAACCTTTTTCTAGAAAATGATTTAAAAAATCTCGGTCTCTCATTTTAGGACCTCATAGACATCCTTAGCAATTTTAGAAATGGTATCATAATCAGAATTTTTGGTAAAGATTGAAATAATGAAAGGAGAATCTGTATAGACTATTCCTACATCGTGTTTAAATTCATCTGCATCTCCAATTTTATGGGCTACCTTAGCAGAAATATTCTTAGCAATCCTCTGATTATCAAAAGCTGTTTGTGATAGAGATTCTAAAACAAAACCATTCTGATTATAAATAGATTCCATAACTTGACCAGCCATTTTAGCTGAAGCTAACTTCTCTGTTACGTTCCACTCTTCACCTGCGATAGTAGCCATCTCTTTTCTAAAGGCTTCATCTGATTTATTCGTAATATAATAACCAAGAATATTATGAGCTACATTGTCAGATTCTTTTGCAGTTTTTGTGATTAAATCTTTGAGGGTGTAGTCTTTATTGTCTGCTGTTTTAGGGAGATTTCCGCTTCCTTCAGGTTTATAAGAACCAGGGAAATCATTAACTTCGGAAACATACTTTAATTTCGTGTCAAGTTGGTAATCACCTTGATTGATTTTTTCTTGAACATAATAAAGATAAGGCAATTTCATAACACTAGCAGCGTACATTTTTTGATCTTCATTAATCCCAGCTTCCTTACCCGTACTCAATTGTTTCACATAAATAGAAAACTGTTCATTTTGATAATTTGCAGATAGTAACTCTTGTACTTTCTGGATTCTATTATCATCATTGGAAATATAATCCGTCGAAATCCAACCAGTTTGTTTGATATGTAAAAACTCATGCCCACCAGCAAAAATAGTCATATCTACTTCAACATCTTGATAGGGTACCAAAGTAGATTTTAATTCTTGTTTATCATAAGGGCTATTATAGACAATAAATTCAGGTTCTAACCACACTCGTTTAGAAAAATTGTTGACAATTGAACTATCGTATAAAAGTCGTTTATCGGCCATCACAAACTGATTATTAGACAATTTAAAGACAGGCTGTCCTTGTTTATTTAATCTCCATTCTAAAACAGATAATTTTGTATCTGCATTGATTTTTCCTGATTCTTTAATCAAATCTTCTGTAGAATAAACAGATGTTTCACCATAAAATTTTGGAGATTCTATAACATCTTGATAGTAAAAATGATACGAAGCGTGGGTTAAGGAATAAACTTCTTGGTTTGGAATGATAACTGGATTCTCAGTGCTTACTACTTGGACACTTTTTAAAAAAATAGGAAGTAGCAATATCACTAAAAATTTACGCATTCTTTTTTTCCTCTTCTTCCTGTAACCGTAACAGATGATTTTTTTGAGCTAACTCTTCTAATTTTTCATCTGATTGACTTAAAAATTGTTCAATAATATCTAATAAATTTTCCATTTTACATTACCTAGGAAGTAAGTCCGGAATAGTATAAACTTCTTCCCATGATTTTGAATAGTAATATTTTGCACGCAAATACTTGGCTGCGTATGTTTCGTCCTTTAATTTGATTGCAAGATTTGATTCTTTATCTTTTTCATCGCTCAATTCTTGATACTGTTTTTTCAGATCGGCTAACTGTTGGCGACGTTCGAGTAGTTGCTGATAACTTTGAGTCAAATTATAGGTTGGTAGGATGAACAACAACATAATCAAAATCAAAACCCAGCCCATAAAACGATTTCGTCTTTGTCGTTCTTCCATCAAGTATTTACGACGTTGGTGTTCATTTTGAATAAAAGAATTATTCATTTGTACAATTTTTTTATACATCGTTTTCTACCCTTGTTTCACTGATAATTTCATACATACCTGCAGCATCTTCTTTTTTAGTGCTATCTTTCATTTCTAACACTTTTACGAGCAACAATTTATTTCCAAAACGAATTTCAACTTGGTCATTGATTTTTAAATCTGTAGAGCTCTTAGCAAGAATACCATTTACCTTGATACGTCCTTTATCTGCAACTTCCTTAGCCACTGTACGACGCTTAATAATTCTTGATACTTTTAAATATTTATCTAATCTCATTTTTATTACCTCAAATTATTATTGTACCATTTTTCTACCTTTTATAGAAGAAAAAAGATAAGTCCTAATGTGATTCTTTTATGTTTGCTAATGATTCTCCAAAAGTTAAAAGACCTTCTAAAATCTCATAATCCTTTTTATTACGAATATCAAAAATAACTTCGATTAAACCTTGATTTTCTGAAATATTGGCCTTCAAACTTGTCTGAGATAGAGCCTGGAAATAATCTTGAGTTAAGAATAGTTGTTGAGATATTTTTTCAAATTGAATAACAAGTTTATTATTTCTTCTTTCAACACGATTGACAAATACTTTATCAAGATATGCTTTAGCTAATCCAATTTCTAAAAGGTAAGCAACCACATCTGGATATTCTCCAAAACGATCGATCAACTCATCTTGTAATTCCTCATAGTTGACACGGTTATCAATCTGACGAATTCTCTTGTAAATTTCAATTTTATGCCGTTCATCTGAAATGTACTCATCTGGAAGATAAGCATCAATTTGTAGAATTAACTCTGCATTTCCTTTTTCACGTTTTTTGTCAGTTCCATTTTTCTTAGCTATCGCTTCTTCCAGCAACTGAGAATACAACTCAAAACCAACAGAATCAATAAAACCAGACTGCGAACTTCCTAAAAGATTACCCGCTCCACGAATGGATAAATCACGCATAGCGATTTTAAAACCAGAACCCAGTTCAGTAAAACCTTTGATAGCCTCTAATCTCTTCTCAGAAACTTCTGTCAAAGTTTTATCTGGACGATACATGAGATAAGCATAGGCAATTCGATTACTACGACCAACCCGACCTCTTAATTGATACAAGGTTGACAATCCCATATGATCTGCATTTTCAATAAATAAAGTATTTGCATTTGGAATGTCCACACCTGTTTCAATAATTGTAGTGGTGACAAGAATATCATACTGTCCTTCTATAAAGTCAAGTAGCATATTCTCCAAACGAATTTCACTCATTTGTCCATGAACAAAGCCAATCGAAGCTTCTGGAATCAGTTCTTGTAACTCTGAAACCTTTTTTTCAATCGTGTCAACTTTGTTGTAAAGATAGTAAACTTGACCACCACGATCCATTTCTCTCAATACAGCATCACGAATGACACGATCATTTTGTTCCAGAACATAGGTTTGAACAGGATATCGATTTGTTGGAGGAGTCTCTATGACTGATAAATCTCGGATACCCAGCATAGACATATGAAGAGTTCGAGGAATTGGTGTAGCTGTCAAGGTTAAGACATCAACCTTCTTTTTTAATTCCTTCAAAGCTTCCTTATGCTTAACACCAAAACGTTGCTCTTCATCAATAATCATCAACCCAAAATCTGCAAACTCAACATCTTTAGATAAAACTCGATGAGTTCCTATCAAAATATCTACTTGACCTTTTTTCAATTTTTCAAGTGTCTCAGTCTGCTCTTTTTTACTTCTAAAACGACTCAAAACATCCACATTGACAGCAAATTGTTCAAATCTTTCTTTAAAATTACTGTAATGTTGCTGAGCAAGAACGGTAGTTGGCACTAAAACAACAACCTGTTTATGATCATTGACAGCCTTAAATGCAGCTCGCATGGCCACCTCAGTCTTACCAAAACCAACATCTCCAACTAAAAGTCGGTCCATAGGTTGAGGAGCCTGCATATCCTTTTTAATTTCATCTATACTTCGAAGTTGATCTTCAGTTTCAACATAGGGGAAAGCCTCATCAAAAGCAACCTGATCTTCATCATCTTTTGAAAATGCAAAACCTTTAAGTTGACTTCTCTCTGCATATAACTTAATTAAATCATCTGCAATATCTTCAACTTGACTCTTTACTTTTTGCTTCGCTTTTTTAAAACGTCCATCGTTTAATTTGTTTAACTTTGGAGCCTTACCATCACTAGAAACATACTTAGAAAGAGTCTGTATCTGCTCCACAGGGATAGAGATACGATCTCCATTTTGATATAGAACACTTACGTAGTCTCGATGAATTCCTTTGATTTCAATCGTTTCAATCCCTAAATATTGCCCAATACCATGAATTTGATGAACAACATAGTCTCCTTTTTGGAGCTCGTTATAATCCTTTAATCGCTCAGCGTTGCTGATATTTTGTCTTCTATATTTCCGTTTAATCTTCTTTTTAAAAATCTCATATTCAGTGATAAATACAAGATTTTCATCTACAAAATGAAACCCATGTCGCAGATTTCCTTCAACAAGATTGACAGTTCCTTTACAGATTTCACTTTCGTCATTATTGTCAACTTTAATATCGTATTCATCAAGAATCGTTGACAGTTTCTTTAGTTCAGTATTGCTACTTGATTGAAGAACAATCGTATACTTTAATTTTTTGTAACGTTCAATTTCTTCTTTCAGAAAAGAAAATTGATTAAAGAACTCCTGCATAGGATATTGATTGAACTGATACAGATAATGAAATTTTAAATTTCCAAGCCCTTTTTGAAAATTTGAAAAGAAAGTCGCTGGTACATATTTTTTTAACTGACTTTCTACATCAGCAAAATATTGTAAACTTGATGCTGCTTTACTGTTTTGTAAATCTTCTGTAAAGTAGCTAGCTGTTTCCTTATCAAAAGCATCGTACTGGGTCATGATTTTTTGAAAATCATCAAAGATAATAGGCACTTGATTCAAATAGTCTATCAAGGTCCACTGTTTTTTATAAAATACAGACAACAACTTGCGAATATCTACATGAAGAACTTGCTCTTTCGTGCAACTAAAAACTTCTTCTAAGTAAGACTTTAAAGTCGGAGAAAGTGCCTTATCAATCTCATGTTCTAAAAATTTCTGGCCACGATGATAATCTTCATGCGTTAACAAAATATCACTAGCTGGATAGATTAGTACTTGAGTTTGACTCTCTTTTGATAATTGAGTTTCAGTGTCAAATTTTCTAATACCATCAATCTCATCTCCAAAAAATTCGATTCGGTAAGGGGATATTTGAGAGGTTTCAAAGATATCCAGAATATCTCCACGAAGGCTAAATTCTCCCTGACTTTGAACTTGTGTAACTCTCTTATAACCAAGGGAAATCAAGTGATTTTTTAATTCTCTTTGTTCGCATTCCTGGCCCACTTGAAGTTCTAAGATACTATCATCAAAAACTTGAGGATTCGGCAAGAATACTCGACTAGCTGCGACGTTACAAACTAAAATCCCTCTTTGAGACTCATCTCGTAGAAACCGCAAAGCTTCAACCCGAGAAAAAACCTTTTCCTGAGATGATACCAAAAATTCGACCATCGGTGAATCATCTACTAGAAATGGATAAACTAGATCCGAACCTAATATGGAGATTAAATCATTGACCAGACGCTCCGCCTCTCCATATGTGGAAGTCATCACTAAAACCTTATCCTGACTCTTCAGACTACTAGCAATCGCTAACGATTTTGCTGATCCAGAAAGTCCTAGCAATAATTGTCTTTGTTGCTGTGGTAAGTTCTTATGCCAAGATAGAATTTGTTTATTCTCTAAAAAGAAATCGATTAATGCCATTTCCTTACCCATTATATTTCTGCATCGTATTTTCAAAGTTTTTTTCTTGTAAATAATAATTTACAGCATCGTCAACCTTGTCAATTGACTGTAAAATACCAATATAATCTTCTTGATCAAACTTACTCAAAACATGATGAACTACTGACATTCCTTTTTTAGGTCTTCCAATGCCAATCTTTACACGATTGAAAACCTGTGTACCTATATGTTGAATAATCGACTTAATTCCATTATGACCACCAGCTGATCCTTTAGCACGAAGACGAATTTTTCCGACTTCCATGTCAAGATCATCGTAAATAATCAGTAAATCTTCAATATCTAAACCATAGTAGGTTAACAATGCATGAACAGCTTTTCCACTTTCGTTCATAAAGGTGGTTGGTTTTACCAGATAAATTTTTTCACCATTAAGGAAAAAGGATGCTAAGTCAGCTTGAAAAATCTTATCGTGTGTAAAGGTAACATTCTGTTTTTTTGCTAGTTGGTCAATCAGCATAAAGCCAACATTATGTTTAGTTTCAAAATATTTATCTCCTGGATTTCCCAATCCTACAAGTAATTTTGTCATTTATATTTCCTTTCAAAAGTCAAAAGGGTTGGAATTTTTTTCCAACCTAATTGACATTATTTTAAATACTGATTAAACGTTAAAGCGGAATTCCATAATATCGCCATCTTGCACGACATATTCTTTTCCTTCTTCACGCAAACGACCAGCTTCTTTTACAGCCTTTTCAGAGCCGTATTTTACCAAATCGTCATAAGACATGGTCACTGCACGAATAAATCCTTTTTCAAAGTCAGAGTGGATGATACCAGCTGCTTGAGGAGCTTTCATGCCACGTTTAAAGGTCCATGCACGAACCTCTTTTTCACCAGCTGTGAAGTAAGTTCCAAGTCCTAGTAGATGATAAGCAGCTCGAGTCAATTTGTCAACTCCTGATTCTGTCAAACCAATGGCTTCAAGAAACTCTTTTTTATCTTCATCGTCTAACTCAGAAATTTCTTCTTCAGCACGCGCAGAAATAACCACTACCTCTGCATTTTCTGTTGCTGCGAATTCACGAATTTGCTTCACATAATCGATAGATTCTGGGTCTCCAACCACATCCTCATCAACGTTAGCTACATAAAGAACTGGTTTCGTGGTCAAAAGGAAAAGACCTTTAACTACTTTTTGCTCTTCATCAGTAAATTCAATAGTACGAGCTGATTTCCCATCTTCAAGGACAGGTTTAATCTTTTGAAGTACATTAAATTCTGCAACTGATTCCTTATCTTTTTGTGTACGTGCCATCTTTTCCACACGCGCATAGCGTTTATTAACAGATTCTAAGTCAGCAAGAATCAATTCTAGGTTAATGGTATCAATATCTGCTAATGGATCTACAAAAGCATCTTCACGACCTTGCTCACGCATGACATTTTCATCATCAAAGGCACGAACCACGTGAACAATGGCATCAACTTCACGAATATTGGCCAAGAATTTATTTCCAAGACCTTCTCCTTTTGATGCACCTTTTACAATCCCTGCAATATCTGTAAATTCAAAGGTTGTTGGGACTGTCTTCTTAGGAGTAATCATTTCAGTCAATTTTTGTAGACGTTCATCTGGAACTTCTACCATCCCAACGTTTGGGTCAATAGTTGCAAATGGATAGTTTGCAGCCTCTGCTCCTGCTTTTGTAATTGCATTAAATAGGGTTGATTTACCAACGTTTGGCAAACCCACGATACCTGCTGTTAAAGCCATAATTTCTCATTCTCCGTTCACATTTCAATCTTCAATATTATAACACAAAAAGGGAAAACTTGCTAACCCTCTAATTCAGTGTTTCTAGTCGATGATTTTATTCATTTTTCTTTCAAAATCATAGCGACTCATCATGACAACATGATCACAATTACTGCATTTTATTTTGATATCTGCACCTAAACGTGTGATTTCCCAACGATTGGCTTTTTTACCTGTAGACTTGATTGTACAAGCGTGTGGTTTTTTCATTTCAACAAAATTTCCAACTTGATACATAGTTAGTCTCCTTTTTCTTTTTCGATTATATCATAAAAGAGGCGAGCTAGGCTCAACCTCTTTCCATTAATTTGTACGAACTGGCGTGATGAGCTGCATGAAATCTTCATCTGTATCAGCTGGTACCAAGGTAAATGGACGAACTGCTGAAATGAAGCTGATTGTTACCTTTTCACTATTCAAAGCTTTTAGTGCTTCAATCAAGTAAGTTGGGTTGAAACTAATTGTCAAATCAGCACCACTTACATTTTCAGTATCAATTTCTTCGTTTACTTTCCCTACTTCTGGAGAGTGAACATGGGCACTTACAATTCCTTCTTTGATTTCTAATTTAACAGTACCATTTTGTGTCGCACTTGATAAAAGACGTGCACGTTCCATAGACTGGCGTAGTTTAGCAACGTCAAAAGTCACTGTTGTATTGAAATCTGTTGGAATCAATCGATCGGTATCTGGATAATTTCCTTCTAAGAGACGTGTGTAGAAGCTAATATTTTCACTTCTAAAGAGAATTTGATTATTGGCGAAGAAAATCTCCACTGTTTCGATATCATCCGTAAAAACAGCTGAAAATTCACGTAGCGAACGACTTGGGATGACAACATCAAAATCATCGCTATTTTTTTCAAGAGTCAACTTTTTCTGACTAAGACGGTGAGAGTCTGTCGCAACTGTTTTTAATTCTTTATGATTGCTCAAGACAAAATGTACCCCCGTCAAAATAGGACGGCTTTCTTGGGTACTAGCTGCAAAAGCTGTTTCATTGATAATCTTTTTAAGAAGTTTTGTTTCAAGAACTAAAGGATTACTTGCAGAAATTTCCTGAATACGTGGATATTGCTCGCTATCTTTTCCTTTAAGAGTAATCTCTGATTTTCCACTAGTTAAGACAATTTGCTTTTGTTCAATCTCTTTAAAATCAAGTGTTACATCTGGAAGACTTGAAACAACATTGATAAAGAAAGAAGCTTCCAGTAGAACTGAACCTAAAGAGTTAATCAAGAGACCTGCATTTTCATTTTTTTGCGATATAAAATTTTCGATTGAGATTTGACCATTTGATCCAATCAAGGTAATTCCTTCATTGGTAACATCAATTTTTACAGTCGATAAGATAGGAATTGCATTCTTTGAGCTAATAGCTCTCTTTGTTGTATTTAAGGCTTGTAAAAATAAGTTTTTATTAATTGAAAAATGAATCATGGATTCTCCTTTATTCTTTTTATTATTAGAAGGATAATAGTAATAATAGAGTGTGTGAAATCTGTGGAAAAACACTTGTAATCAAGAAAACTCAAGGACAGAGCCTTGTTTAAAAGATGTGGATAAATAAGAGATTTTTTTAAAAGTTATCCACAAGTTATTTAATTTTCTTTTTGATGTTTTCAATTTCTATACGTAAATTATCATCTGTTTCAAGCATGGATTTGATTTTTCCATGAGCGTGAATGACCGTTGTGTGGTCTTTACCACCAAACTCTTTTCCAATCTTAGGAAGGCTATTATCAGTCATTTCTCTGGCTAGATACATGGCAACTTGACGGGCTAAAACGATATTTTGAACACGTCTAGTTCCTTTCATTTCCTTGACACTAACACCATAGAAGTTTCCAACTTCTGTCTGTATTTTATCAATTGGAATCACGATCATTTTGCTAACGTCTTGTTTACGAGCACGAATAGCTTCAGCTGCAATATCAACTGTGATATCGTTAATCTTTTTGACTTTGGCCATTAGGCTGATATCGTTGAGTGCTCCCTCGAGTTCTCGCACGTTAGAGTCAAATTGTCCAGCCAAATATTCGAGTGTATCATTCTGAAAATGATAGTTGAGATGTTCAGTCTTACTCTGTAAAATCGCAATACGTGTTTCAAAATCAGGTGGTGTGATATCTGTCGTTAATCCCCACGAGAAGCGCGTGACCAGACGTTCGGGCAGACTTTCTAAGTGTTCAGGTCTACGGTCACTCGTCAAAACAATCTGTTTATTATTATTGTGAAGGGCGTTAAATGTATTGAAAAACTCTTCCTGAGTTTGTACTTTCTTTCCACTAAGTGATTGAATATCATCAATGAGTAGGAGGTCTAAACTACGGTAAGTTTTCTTGAATTTTTCCATATCATTAAGTCTCAAATGCTCTAGAAATTCATTAATGAAACTTTCAGCAGGTATGTATTTTACACGCGCATTTGGACTCTTTTTCAGAATTTCATTTCCAAGGGCATTTAACAGGTGAGTTTTTCCAAGTCCAGGCCCTCCGTAGATAAATAGAGGATTGTAAGTTAATCCTGGATCTTCAGAAACAGCCAAAGCAGCAGACTTAGCCCAAACATTACCATCCCCTTGAACAAAATTATCGAAAGTATACTTTTCCTTGAGTCCAGTTTCAGAATATGGAATAGTGGATTGACTTGGTTTATAGTCGCTGACAGTTTCAGACTCGAAAGCTACTTGTGAGCTAGCTTCTTCAACTTTCGTGAAGATATAATGAGCTTTTATTTCAGTATCATAGATTTCAAAACCTGCTGCTAAAAGCATTCCATTGATATTTCGTTCCCAGAATATCTGCATTTCATCGCGGGGTAAGAAAATCGTTGCAGTATTCTCTTCAACTTTAACCAGTTTTGCGTCTAAAATATAGAAATCATAAACTGACTGAGTTAATTTATCATGTGCAAGTTCTAAAAGACGATTCCAAAATTGTTTTTCCTTCAATGATTTTCTCCTCCTTTACTATAGAATTTAAAAGGTTTATTGATAGAATCATTTTACCATAGATAAGATTATTTTTCCACAACTTGTGGAAAACAATTAACAATGTTTTTAAATGTTATCCACAAAATGTGGATAACTAAGAAAAATTCTGAAATACTGGGCTTTTAAAAACTAAAATGCAGTGGATAACTATGTTAGTTAAGAAAACTAAAATAACAGCCTTATTTCAGGCTGTTAATAAATTGTTGGTATTCATCTTGGTTATGGAAAGAAATAGTAATTTTACCACTATCTTTTTTTTGTAGCTTAATATGAACTTCTAATCCGAGTATTTTTTTTAATGTTTGCTCTTCCTCTTTGACAAAGTAATCTTTTTCTTTTTTGCTGTTCTTCTTCGTTTTTTGTAGTATTTGTTCAACTTGTCGAACAGAGAGATTTTCAGTTTGAATACGATTCAAGAGTTTATCTTGTTTATCACTTGATAATTGAATGAGGAGTCTAGCATGAGCCTGGGAAAGCTTCCCACTTTCAACTTCTGTTAGGATATGTTTAGGTAGCCCTAACAATCGAACTAGGTTTGTAATATAAGGTCGAGATTTCCCCATTTTTTCAGCAATTTCTGTGTGGGTAAAACCTTTATCAATTAGGGACTGATATGCTTTAGCTTCCTCGATTGGATTTAAATTTTCTCGTTGGAGATTCTCAATGATAGAATGAAGCATCATATCTTGATCAGAAAGTTGCTTAACAATGACAGGAACTTCGGAAAGACCAGCAACTATAGATGCACGATATCGTCTTTCTCCAGCTAAAATCTCGTATCCAAGTACAGGAGATCTTCTAACGATAATAGGCTGAATCAAGCCGTTTTCCTTAATAGATTGTGCCAGTTCTTGTATTTTTTCTTCTGAAAATTCCTTACGAGGTTGATAGGGATTTTTTTGAATATCTTTTATTTGAACAATTTTAAATTCTTCCATAATTCTACATTATCACAACTTAGATATTCTGTAAAGCAACTTTACATATCTGTAAATTACTTATCTAAATCACTAGTACTCTTATCTAATTTAATAGTTGTTGTTTCTTCCTTACCATCACGGTAGTAAGTAACAGTCATACTGTCTCCAATAGAGTGACTATATAGAGCACTTTGTAATTCAGTAGTGGAAGAAATAGCTTTATCATCTATTTTTGTAATGACGTCATATTGTTGCAGATGCCCATTGGCAGGCATATTTTTTTGAACAGAACGAACAGCGACACCAGAAGTAACA
Organism: Streptococcus fermentans; assembly: GCF_040888305.1. Lineage (NCBI taxonomy): Bacteria > Bacillati > Bacillota > Bacilli > Lactobacillales > Streptococcaceae > Streptococcus > Streptococcus fermentans. Next base: position 16,006 of record NZ_JBFNFG010000005.1, read on the forward strand.
TTTCCAGGAAGTTTTAGTTTTTGAAGATCAGTTGTACTAAGATTTGATAAGTTAACCATGTGGATTCCAAGAGCAGGTCGAGTTACTTTTCCATCTTTTTCTAATTGTTTAATAATATTGATTACATCATTTGCAGGAATGGCAAAACCAAGACCTTCGACAGATGTTCCACCATTAGAGGCAATCTTACTTGATGTAATACCGATAACTTGGCCTTGGATATTAATCAAAGGACCGCCAGAGTTACCAGGGTTAATAGCTGTATCTGTTTGAATAGCATTGGTTGAGATAGCTTGTCCGTCTTCAGATTTTAGAGAGACATTTCTATTTAAACTTGATACAATCCCTTGAGTCACAGTGTTGGCATATTCAGAACCAAGAGGACTTCCGATTGCAATAGCTGTTTCTCCAACTGTTAATTGACTAGAATCACCAAATTCAGCTACTGTAGTGACCTTATCTGCAGCAATTTTTACAACAGCAATATCTGAATAAGTATCAGAACCCACAATTTCACCAGGGACTTTTGTGCCATCTGCTAAACGAATATCAACTTTTTTAGCGCCATTAATAACGTGAGTATTGGTTACAAGGTAGGCAGTATCCCCTTCCTTTTTATAAATGACTCCAGAACCTTCGCTGTATACTTGTTCAGCATTGGTATCTGTATCAGTTTCATCAGGTCCGAGTAAACTATTTTGAGAGTTTGATGAGTAAGTAATGACAGATACAACAGCATCTTTAACTTTATCGACTGCCTGTGTAGTTGAGTTTTCATTTTTTACAGCTGTTTTGCTGACAGTCGTTGTAGTTGTCGTACCACTATTTTGTTTTTGACTGAGCTGCAATGTTGTAAAAGTACCTAAAACCCCACTAAAAAAGCTAATGAGAATGACTAATAAAAGTTGTCCCAATTTTTTGGAACTAGTTTTTAAGTTTTTCATAGAAGCCTCCATGTTTTTTTATCAATGAAAGTATAAAATAGCTAGCTTAATCCAAGCTTAAAAACAAAAAAGTTTTTCACAATCTGTGGATAACTTTCGAAAAACTGTGAATTTATTGAAGTTTTTCAAAATCTTATCTGTGAATAAGATGTGAAATTGAGTGTGAATATGTTAGAATAGAAGAATGAAAATTAAAGTGGTAACAGTTGGAAAACTGAAAGAAAAATATCTCAAAGATGGCATAGCAGAATACTCCAAGAGAATTTCACGCTTTGCTAATCTAGAAATGATTGAGTTGGCTGATGAAAAAACGCCAGATCGGGCCAGCGAATCTGAAAATCAAAAGATTTTGGAGTTGGAAGGAAATCGCATTCTTGCTAAAGTAGGGGAACGTGATTTTGTAGTTGTTTTAGCTATTGAAGGAACAATTTTTTCTTCTGAAGAGTTCAGTAAGCAGCTTGAAAGAGCTTCTATCAATGGATTTTCAACAATCACTTTTATCATTGGTGGGAGTTTAGGACTATCTCCAGAGGTGAAAAAGAGAGCCAATCTCTCTATTAGTTTTGGTAGATTGACGCTTCCTCATCAACTAATGAGATTAGTCTTAGTAGAACAAATTTATAGAGCGTTTTCGATTCAACAGGGCTCTCCCTATCATAAATAGATGATTGACTAAGCTAGCTTTTTTTGATAAGATAGATTAGTAAGGTCTCATAGCTCAGCTGGATAGAGCATTCGCCTTCTAAGCGAACGGTCGCAGGTTCGAATCCTGCTGGGATCAGTGTTAAATCGTAAGCTGGGAAAAAATCCCAGCTTTTTTTGTAAAAATTTGACATTTCAGAATAAAATTTGAGCATTTGAGAAATAATTCTCTATAGGAATCGTAGATTTTATATAATATTTTTGTAAGTTAATTTACAAGAAAAACATTATAGGAGTTTATATTATGAAAAAGAATACAGATTTTGCTCAGATGAAAGATTTCCAAGAATTGAACGAAAAAGAATTGCAGAAAATCAGAGGTGGGGAATGGAGACCTCCATATACAATAAATAATTTTCTTTTTCCAAAAAGAAAGTAAGTAAAAATAAAGGTGGGAAATAATGAATTTATTCGGATTAGTAATTGCTATTGTTTATGTTTTTATTATTAGTAAAATTCATGAATGGGTTTGTAAAGCAACTAGAAAAGACCAATATTTTTTTAGTCTTTATATATTTCTAATACCATTAGTATTGGAAATAATTCTCTATTTCTTGAAATTAGATAGTTTTAGTTTGTCTAAATTTTTATTTCCTTTCCTCCTATTTGGTTACTTTGTTGGATTTAAGAAGTATGAGAAATCTAAGGGAATTTTTATCAGTCTATTATTTTCTCTTTTATATAATAGTACTAATAACTTTTTATCAGTAACCTTATCATCTATTACAGGAGATGAGTTTGCATTGAAGTATAACAATTATTTTTCTCTATTTATCCTGATCTTAACTTATTTGGTTATTAAAGTTGTTGTGTCTTATTTCCATCTCGAATTTAAATATTTTGATAAAGACTATCTATATCCTTTTCTGAAGAAAGTGCTCTTTGCATTTATTTTTCTACACGTTGTCTCTTTCACTTCAGATATTGTGAGTACGATTCGTCACTTAAATGGTTTTGGAAGTATTTTATCATCAATTGTTTTTGTTGGCCTACTTTTGACCTTCTTTTCCATGAATTCTCACAAAGTTCAGATAGAAAAAGAAATCGAATTGGAACAAAAGAAGTTTGAGCAAAAACACTTACAAACTTACACGGATGAGATTGTTGCCTTATATAATGAAATTCGTGGTTTTCGCCATGATTATACAGGCATGCTTGTCAGCTTAAGAATGGCGATCGAAAGTAAAGATTTACAAGAAATTGACAGAGTTTACAGTGAAGTTCTTGTAAAGGCGAATCAAAAATTACGTTCAGACAAGTATACCTATTTCGATTTGAACAATATTGAGGATTCAGCACTTCGTAGTTTGATTGCTCAATCTATTGTCAATGCGAAAACTAATGATGTAGAGTACACATTAGAGGTAAAAGATATCATCACACCTTTGTCTATGGAATTATTAGACTTGGTGCGCGTGATGAGCGTTCTGCTCAATAATGCTGTTGAAGGGGCAGTTGAAAGCTATCAAAAACAACTAGAGGTAGCTATCATCAAATTGGATCTTGAAACACTAGTTGTTATCCAAAACTCTTGTAAAAAAAGAAAGGTAAAATCTGAAGATTTATTTGAATTAGGATTTTCAACTAAAGGAAGACATAGAGGACTTGGACTCAATAATGTTAAAGAAATTTTAGGAAAATATGACAATGTTATTTTAGAAACAGAAATTGATAATGATGTATTTAAACAAGTGATTAGATTTAAGAGGGAACTGATATGAAAGTATTAATTTTAGAAGATATTATAGAACACCAAGTAAGGTTGGAAACAACTTTGAATAAAATATCTAAGGAAACAAATATTCCTATCTCTTATAAAACAACAGGAAAAGTGAGAGAGTTTATGGAATATGTAGAGCATGATGAAGTTAATCAGCTTTATTTTCTAGATATTGATATCAATGGAATTGAGAGAAAAGGATTTGAGGTTGCTCAATTTATTCGTCACCGCAATCCTTATGCCATTATTGTTTTTATTACAAGTCGATCTGAATTTGCTACCTTGACTTATAAATACAAAGTTTCAGCATTGGATTTCATTGATAAAGAAACCAGTGATCAAGTTTTTAAAAATAGAGTTGCCGACTGTGTGTTTTACACTAAAACTACTTTACTTGAAAACCAATCAGTCGTTGATTATTTTGATTATAGTTATAAAGGAAATGATCTTTGTATTCCTTATCATGATATTCTTTACATTGAGACAACTGGAACTTCTCATAAATTACGAATTGTAGGTAAGAATTTTGCAAAAGAATTTTATGGAACAATGACAGATATTCAAGAAAAGGATAAGGAAACCCAACGTTTTTATCTAGCTCACAAGTCATTTTTAGTCAATATCGGTAATGTGAGAGAAATTGATCGTAAAAAAATGGAAGTTGTATTTTATGAAGATCATCGTTGTCCTATCTCTCGCCTAAAAACTAAAAAATTGAGAGAACTAATGGCTAAAAACCAAAAAAAGTAATTGACAATTTTTGATAAATTGATATAATGGTTATATCTGCTACAGGTAGAGGGTCCGTTGGTTAAGAAATCGTCTTTTCATAGCGGTAACACGGGTTCGAATTCCATACGGACTATTTAATCCGCCATAGCTCAGTTGGTAGTAGCGCATGACTGTTAATCATGATGTCGTAGGTTCGAGTCCTACTGGCGGAGTCAGATGAAAGGAACACTAATTTGGTGTTCCTTTTTTTGATTCTTTGTCCGATGTAATGAAGGGAGGCATACCTAACATACGGATAAATAATGATTTGTGTCCGAAAATAAAACTAATACTCTTCGAAAATCAAATTCAAACCACGTCAACGTCGCCTTGCCGTACTCAAGTACAGCCTGCGGCTAGTTTCCTAGTTTGCTCTTTGATTTTCATTGAGTATAAGGAAATTGTATTTCCTTAGCCTAATAAGAATAACAAAATAGGCTCCATAATATTCATAGGGGGGTAATTTCCTATAAATATTATAGAGCTTTTTTATTAATTTGTATCCCTTAACATTTTCATTAAAAAGTCCGTGATTTCTTGTGGACTTTCTTTTTTTCCGTGGGCAATCCAGGTTTGACAGACTCCAAAGAGAGCATTTGTCAGGTAGACGCTACTGTATTCTAATTCTATTTCATTTAGTTTGAGTTGCATAAAACGTTTTTGAAGGTCTGTGCTCAGTAGGATGTGAAGTTTATTTCTCAAGAAATTTTGAATTTCCTTGGTTCCATTTTCAGATAAAAGAGCTGCTAGAAGTGGTTCTGATTCTAAGTATTCAAATACTTCTAGAATAGCATTTCGTTTCTGATTAGCATGTTTTTGAAAGATATATTCGAAGGTATGAAATAGTTTACTTTGGTAATGTTCAATCATATCGTATTTATCTTTGTAATGAGTATAGAAACTGGAGCGGCTAATTCCAGCTTTTTGTGCTAATTTAACAGTTGTAATCTGATCGAATGGTTGTTCCATCAATAATTCTACCATGGCATTTTCGATAATACGCTTGGTTTTTAATCGTTTATTACTTTCTTGCATGTTCCCTCCATATGAACATTTTTAGACAATGTGTTCAAAAATAGTTTTTTTATCTTGTCTTTTTAATTTTTTTATGTATAATCTATTATATCAAAAATTTAGACAAGTAGTTTAAAAAAGGAGACAATATGTTTAAAGAATGGAAAGCAATCTTTAAAAAACCGACATTTATTGTTGTCATGATAGGAATTTCCTTAATTCCAGCTCTTTACAATATCATTTTCTTATCATCAATGTGGGATCCATATGGTAAACTTTCGGAGTTACCTGTAGCAATTGTTAATAAGGATCAAGCTGCTACTTATAATGATGAAAAACTCACTATTGGTGAAGACATGGTGTCTAATTTAAAAGATAGTAATATCCTGGATTTTCATTTTGTAGATGAAGGTGAGGGAGAAAGAGGACTGCGGGATGGAGATTATTACATGGTCGTAACGTTGCCAAGTAATCTTTCTGAGAAATCTTCTTCTATCCTTACAAATCATCCTGAACAGATGACGATTGACTATCAGACATCAAGTGGTCATAGTTTTATTGCAAGCAAGATGAGTGATTCTGCCATGACACAAATTAAACAGACTGTGGCTACTAATGTTACTCAATCTTATACCAAAGCTTTATTTGAGAAGATGGGTGATTTAAAAATTGGTTTATCTCAAGCTGCAAATGCAAGTTTACAGTTGGCTGATGGTTCGAATCAACTTTCGGATGGGAGTCAAACCTTAACAATAAATCTTCAAAACTTAGCTCAATCGAGTCTCACATTTTCTAATGGTGCTGATCAATTATCTACAGGTTTAGGAACCTATACAGCTGGTGTAAATCAGTTAAATCTTGGTCTTGGTAATTTTAATACTGGTTTAAATCAATATACCAGCGCTATTTCACAAATCGACAATGGAATAAACCAACTGAATTCACAGACACCGGCACTGGTATCAGGTTTGACTCAACTTGATTCAGGCACACAAGCCTATACAGGTGGTGTTTCTCAATTAAATTCAGGATTAAATCAATTTTCACTTGGTATTGATACTTATATAAATGGAGTTCAAAGTCTATCATCAGGTGCAAATCAGATTTCTACTAAATCAGAGACTCTACGTACAGGATTAACAAAACTTAATCAAGGTATTCAAGAACTTTCTACTCAATTAGATGGGGCAAACCAACAAAAAGATCAGATTAAACAATTAGCAACTAGTTTAGAGCAATTTAATCAAGCTATTCAAAATATTCAAACAGCAGATAGTGGAGAGATAACACAAGTAACAAACCAGCTTTCTAGTAGTCTATCAACGATTGCAAATTCAGCACAAAGCATCATTACTTCAAATCAAGCTGAAAAAGAAACTACTTTGTCAGCTATTCAATCTACTAGTGCTTATCAAAGCTTAACTCCTGACAAACAGGCAGAGATAACTTCTGTGGTTTCTAATCCATCATCTTCTACTAGTGAGTCAGCACGAACAATTTTAACTACAGTTCAAACGTTACAATCTTCTTTAGAAAATGTAACCACTCAAACAGATAGTCTAACTCAATTAAAGAATCACTCAAGTCAATTATTACCAACTGCTTCTTCAACATTGACAAGTTTGTCAAGTGGATTAACACAGGTTCAAACAGCAATTGATGGTCAGTTATTGCCAGCTAGTCAAACTCTTGAATCTGGTATTGACAGCTATACAAAATCTGTAGACCAAGTAGCTTTAGGAGCAAGTCAGTTGAGTTCGAAAAATTCGAACTTGACAGGAAGTTTCAATAAGTTGCTACAAGGTTCTAATCAGTTGACAGAAAAATCTTCAACATTGACAGGTGCTACTGCTAAATTAGCAGAGAATGCACCAGAATTAGCAACAGGAATTGATAAACTTGCATCAGGTGTCAACCAAGTAAATAATAAAACATCAGATTTAACCGCTGGATTTAATCAATTACAAGCGGGCTCTCAACAATTAGCTGATAAATCAGACCAGCTAGTTTCTGGTGCAAATCAACTATCTAATGGTTCTGAAAAAATAGCTAGTGGAGCAGATCAACTTGCTGAAGGATCAGAAATTCTACAATCAGGACTTGGAAAATTAAGTGATGGTTCAAGTCAATTAAATCAAGGTTTGACAGAGGCTGAGGGGCAATTGAAACAGGCTTCAACTGAACCAACAAATGCAGATTTACTAGCTGATCCTCTAAGTCTTTCAAAAACTGATACGGATCAAGTAGCAGTTAATGGAATTGCCATGGCTCCATATATGATATCAGTTGCTCTTTTTGTTGCTGCTATTTCAACTAATATGATTTTTGCTAAATTGCCTTCTGGGCGCCATCCAGAAAGTCGCTGGGCTTGGTTTAAGTCTCGCTTTGAAATTAACGGTATCATTGCTGGTTTGGCAGGAGTATTAGTTTATGGTGGAGTACATTTAATCGGATTGACTGCAGTTCACGAATTCAAGACCTTTGCTTTGATTATTTTAACCAGTCTTGCTTTCATGGCGATGGTAACAGCATTGACAACCTGGAATTCTCGCCTAGGCGCCTTCTTCTCCTTAATTTTATTACTCCTTCAATTAGCATCAAGTGCAGGAACTTATCCTTTAGCTTTAACGAATCAATTCTTTAAAACTATTAACCCATGGTTACCAATGAGTTATTCAGTGTCAGGTTTACGACAAACCATTTCTATGACAGGCAATATTCATAGTCAGATTATTTTTCTTATCTTTACAATAATGATTTTTGTTGCTTTAGGAATGCTTGCCTACCAACCTAAAAAAGTTGAAGAAGATTAAAAACTATCGACCAATTCGGTCGATAGTTTTTTTATCTAGAATATTTTTTTCTTTGAATATCATAAAAAATAAAGACAATAATGGCTATAAGAGAACAACTTGCACCAGCAATAAATCCTTTTGGTATAAAGGAAAGGGTAATAGTTCCTTCACCTTCAGGAACATCAATTTTCATAAATCCAGTTTGTGCCTGTTGAATTTGTAATTTTTTTCCATTTTGATAAGCAGACCATCCTTGGTCGTAAGGAATTGTGAAAAATATCGATGTTTCATTCTTTACCTTATAATTTACAGTGACTTTATTTTTATAAGAGCTCACTTCTACTGGATTTTCTTTTATTTTACTAATTGCTTCCGTATACTTTTTAGTATCTAAACGATAGAAAGTTGGAGATTCAAATGATACTTGAGCATTTCCTGGAAACTTAACCTGGATATCAAAAATTTGTTTGTTTTCTGTATATCCAAGATTAAAAAATGTAAAAGCATTATCTGTGGTAAAGGATTTTTTTTCACCATTGATAATGATGTCAACTTGCTTTTTCTTATCATTTGAAAAATTTAGCTTGGTCATGGAAAGGTAAACCTGACTATTATCAGGTACTTCAATACTGTAGCTGATAGTTGCATCTTCAGTATCAGTTCCGTTTAGATTGACCACGCTGTCACCAGAGTCTGTATGATGATCTATCGGATAAAAGTACTCTTCATTTAAGCCAGCAATTTGATTTAAAAATTGAGTTTGGTTATCAAGAGTATGGTCATTAAAAGTGACATCTTTATAAAGAGACTGTGTAGCAAAAGCAATTGGGAGAGCGAATTGATTTTTATAAAGGGTTAGATTATCTTTTTGATAGCTTGGATGAAAACCATATTTATCTGGATAGGCTTCAGAAATATTGTAGCTGATTCCAAATAAACTATCTGCAATGATAGTATTATTTGCATAACGAAGATTAAGGTTGGTACCTGAAGATTTAAAACCCAACTTATCTAACGTTGTACTTGCAGAACGATTACGAACAGATGAAAATTGTGAGATGCCATTGTAGTTAAATTTCATGCTATCGTTTCCAGTTTGAGTTTGTAACTTTTCAGTTCGTGTAAATGTATCTGGTTGCTGTTTGGTATACTCCAAAATAGCTTCCATACTTGGAATATCTTTATCATAGGTACTACGAGAAGCAAATCCCCATTCTTTAGTAATTCCATTTAGTTGAGATGAAGTATTAAAACTAATTTCACTTATTGTAAATATCAAAATAAGAATTGAAAAGATTTTTGGAGAAATCAGTTTTTTAATAAGTGCCAATAATAACAGTAAGTATACCACTAAGAATTCAAGCGTTAAGAGTATATTTAATTTAGTTAAAAACGAATAATGATTTTTAAAATAAATGGTTGCCAGATAGCCAGATAAAAGTAAAGTTATTGAGAATAAAACGTTCCACAATTTTATATCTTTAACTTTATTAAAAACTTCTGCTGATATATAAATTAAAAGAGTAGAGAAAATCCACGCATAGCGATGAAGAAACATATTTGGCGCGTGCATTCCTTGCCAAAATAAATCTAAGGCTTCTAGATAAAAACTAGCAATGATGATAATGAGTAGAGTTGCATAGCATAATTTCACGTGAAACTTAATTGATTTTAATGTAAAGAATACAATTGTTAAGATAAAAGGAAGGAGGCCAACAAAAATCATTGGGATAGAACCATATTTAGTTGTATCGAAAGCACCAATAAATTGTTTAGCGAATAGATCTAGATACCAACTGGCATCTGTTTTTATTTTTGTAATAGCGGTTAGTTTTTCACCATGAGTTTTTAAATCAAACAAGGTTGGGAGTGTCATGATGAAACTTGTTAAACCAGCGAGTAAGGATGTTAGGAAAAAATCAAGGAAAGAATATTTGCGACTTTTAAAATCCCAGGAAAGTTGGCAAAAATACCAAACTACTAAAAACAGGGCAGTCATATAACCAAAATAGTAGTTTTGGATAAATAATATTGACAAACTTGTAAAGTATAGAATACGTTTTTTTTTCGTTATGAGTAGATGTAAACCAGTTAAAATTAAGGGAATTAAAATAAAAACATCTAACCAGGTTTTAATCTCAAGTTGACTAACTGTAAAGCTCATTAAAGCATATGAGGTAGATAGAGCTAATCGAAGTGGGGCTGGTATATTTTTAAATAGTTTACTCAAGCTAAAAAAGGTTGACAGACCTATCAAGCCAAATTTCAACAAGGTTGAAAGATAAACTGCATCTGGCATGCTTGACACATCAAAAAAATAAACAAGAGGAGATAGAAAACTACCAAGGTAATAACTGGACAAGGCATAAAAATTGAGACCTAGACCGCTGGTAAAAGTATAAAATAGACTATCACTCCCATGTAAAATATTACGAAGATTAAGATCAAAAATAACATATTGATGAAATCCATCCCCTAATAAAGGTGAAGTATCACTATTCCAGTAGATACCTTGAGAAAGATAGACTCCGAACATAATCACTAGGGGAATGATGAAAGAAATAAGATAGGTCCAATAGTTTCTGAAAAATGTTTTCATGTCACCTCATAGAATGTTAGAAAACTCAGTTGGTTAATCCAACTGAGTTTTAAAGTATTATTTAGTCTTTCCAAAGTTCTTTGACTTTTGCTTGTACTTCAGCATTTTCTAAAAATTCATCATAGGTTTCATCGATACGGTCGATTACACCGTTTTTAGATAGGACAATAATGTGGTTAGCCAATGTTTGAATGAATTCATGGTCATGGCTGGCAAAGATGATAGATTCTTTGAAGTTTTTCAATCCATCGTTCAAACTTGAAATAGATTCCAAATCTAAGTGATTAGTAGGATCGTCAAGTACTAGAACATTTGATTTCAAAAGCATGAGTTTCGATAGCATTACACGCACTTTTTCTCCCCCTGACAAGACATTTACAGGTTTGTTAACCTCATCTCCAGAGAAGAGCATACGACCAAGGAAACCACGCAAGAAGGTATTGTCATCTTCTTCTTTACTTGCAAATTGGCGCAACCAGTCAAGAATAGATTCACCCCCAGCAAAATCAGCTGAATTGTCTTTTGGTAAGTAAGAACGACTAGTTGTAACTCCCCACTTGACAGTTCCTTCATAGTCGATATCACCCATAATAGCACGGATGAGAGCAGTTGTTTGGATATCGTTTTGTCCGATAAGAGCTGTCTTGTCACCTGGACGCAAGATAAAGCTGATGTTGTCAAGAATAGTTTCGCCATCAATCTTGACAGATAGATTTTCTACTGTCAAGAGATCGTTACCGATTTCTCGTTCAGCTTTAAAGTTGATAAATGGATATTTACGACTAGATGGCACAATTTCTTCAAGCTCAATCTTATCAAGCATTTTCTTACGTGATGTTGCTTGTCTTGATTTAGAAGCATTAGCAGAGAATCGAGCAACAAATTCTTGGAGTTGCTTAATTTTTTCTTCTGCTTTTGCATTACGGTCTACTAGCAATTTAGCAGCAAGCTCAGAAGATTCTTTCCAGAAATCGTAGTTTCCGACATAGAGTTTGATTTTTCCAAAGTCAAGGTCGGCCATGTGAGTACATACTTTGTTTAAGAAGTGACGGTCATGGGATACGACAATAACGGTGTTATCAAAGTCAATCAAGAAATCTTCTAACCAAGTAATAGATTGGATATCAAGACCGTTGGTTGGCTCGTCTAGAAGAAGAACATCTGGTTTACCAAACAAGGCTTTAGCAAGGAGAACTTTCACCTTATCTCCATTTGCTAGTTCACTCATATTTTGGTAATGAAGATTTTCAGGGATATTCAAGTTTTGCAAGAGTTGTGAAGCTTCACTCTCAGCTTCCCAACCACCTAGTTCAGCAAATTCTCCTTCAAGCTCAGCTGCACGAACTCCATCTTCATCAGTAAAGTCTGCTTTCATATAGATAGCATCTTTTTCTTTCATGATGTTGTATAGTTTTTCATTACCCATGATAACAACATCAATAACACGTTCATCCTCATAGTCAAAGTGATTTTGACGAAGCACAGAAAGACGTTCATCAGGTCCAAGAGAAACATGACCAGTTGTAGGTTCGATATCACCAGCTAAGATTTTTAAAAATGTTGATTTACCTGCACCGTTAGCACCAATTAAACCATAGGTGTTTCCTTCTGTAAATTTGATGTTGACCTCATCAAAAAGTTTGCGATCACTAAAACGTAGTGAAACATCAGATACTGTTAGCAATTTTTTTCTCCTATTATATGTAATACTCTAATTTTACTAGAAAATCAGCAAATATTCAAATTTTTATCTGTCAATTATTTGTAAAGGATGTTTACAAATAATTGACAGCTGAGTAGTTGAAATCGTAATTATTTGATAAAAAAATTTATCTGTCTTTTTATCAAAAAAATGCTATAATTGAAAGGACCATATCAAAGGAGAATAAGATGAATAAACCCATTATTTTAACAGGAGATCGTCCAACTGGGAAATTACATATCGGACACTATGTAGGTAGCTTAAAAAATCGTGTTATCCTTCAAGAAGAAAATAAATATGACATGTTCGTTTTTTTGGCTGATCAGCAAGCCTTAACTGACCATGCAAAAGATCCACAAACAATTGTAGAATCTATCGGGAATGTTGCCTTGGACTATCTTGCAGTGGGATTGGATCCGAAGAAATCAACGATTTTCATCCAAAGTCAGATTCCAGAGTTGGCAGAGTTGTCTATGTATTACATGAATCTAGTGTCTTTGGCTCGTTTGGAACGAAACCCAACAGTCAAGACAGAAATTGCTCAGAAAGGCTTTGGAGAAAGCATTCCAACTGGATTTTTAGTTTATCCGGTTGCTCAAGCAGCAGATATCACAGCTTTCAAGGCTAATTATGTTCCTGTAGGTACAGACCAAAAACCGATGATTGAACAAACGCGTGAGATTGTGCGTTCTTTCAATCATGCCTACAACTGTGATGTTTTGGTAGAGCCAGAAGGGATTTATCCTGAAAATGAAGGAGCAGGTCGCTTACCTGGTCTTGATGGAAATGCCAAAATGTCTAAATCGCTTAATAATGGTATCTACTTGTCAGATGATGCAGATACTTTGCGTAAGAAAGTAATGAGTATGTATACAGATCCAGATCACATTCGTGTCGAGGATCCAGGTAAGATTGAAGGAAATATGGTCTTCCATTACTTAGATGTTTTCGGACGTTCTGAAGATTCTCTGGAAATTGCTGACATGAAAGAGCATTATCAACGTGGAGGTCTTGGTGACGTTAAGACCAAGCGTTACCTGCTTGAAATTTTGGAAAGAGAACTTGGTCCTATTCGTGAACGTCGCCTTGAATATGCCAAAGATATGGGTGAAGTGTATAATATGCTCCAAAAAGGTAGTGAAAAAGCTCGAGAAGTTGCAGGCCAAACACTATCAGAGGTAAAAGCAGCAATGGGGCTAAATTACTTTCATTAATAGATAAAATATGAACTCTAAAACTATCTCTTCTTTAAAGTTAAAGGGATAGTTTTTTTACATTATCTATTATCAATATAATTGACAAATTTTCATAGAATGGTATGATAGATACAATACAAAAAGCGTCAAGCTCAAAAAGAAAGAAAAGAGGAAACTTCAATGTCTAATTGGGACACTAAATTTTTGAAAAAAGGTTTTACCTTTGATGATGTATTGCTTATTCCAGCAGAGAGTCATGTATTGCCTAATGATGCGGATTTAACAACAAAATTGGCAGATAATTTGACTTTAAATATCCCAATTATTACAGCAGCCATGGATACTGTAACAGAAAGCCAAATGGCTATTGCTATTGCTCGTGCAGGTGGTCTTGGAGTTATCCATAAAAATATGTCAATTGCTCAACAAGCAGATGAAGTTCGTAAGGTAAAACGTTCTGAAAATGGTGTTATCATTGATCCATTCTTCTTGACTCCAGAGCATACAATTGCAGAAGCAGATGAACTCATGGGACGTTACCGTATCAGTGGTGTTCCAGTGGTTGAAACTCTAGAAAACCGTAAGTTAGTTGGTATTTTGACCAACCGAGATCTGCGTTTCATTTCTGACTACAACCAACCAATTTCAAAACACATGACCAGTGAAAACTTGGTTACTGCTCCAGTTGGTACAGACTTAAAAACTGCTGAGAGCATTCTTCAAGAACACCGTATTGAAAAACTACCTTTGGTTGATGAAGAAGGTCGTCTTTCTGGCTTGATCACAATCAAAGATATTGAAAAAGTAATTGAATTCCCAAATGCAGCAAAAGATGAGTTTGGTCGCCTTCTTGTTGCGGGTGCTGTAGGGGTTACTTCAGATACATTTGAACGTGCAGAAGCACTTTTTGAAGCAGGTGCGGATGCCATTGTTATTGATACTGCTCACGGTCACTCAGCAGGTGTTCTTCGCAAAATCGCTGAGATTCGTGCTCACTTCCCTGATCGTACACTAATTGCTGGAAATATTGCGACGGCTGAAGGTGCACGTGCCCTTTATGATGCGGGTGTTGACGTTGTTAAAGTTGGTATTGGACCAGGTTCAATCTGTACAACTCGTGTAATCGCAGGTGTTGGAGTTCCTCAAGTTACAGCTATTTACGATGCTGCAGCAGTGGCGCGTGAATATGGTAAAACAATCATTGCTGATGGTGGAATCAAGTATTCTGGAGATATTGTTAAGGCTCTTGCTGCTGGTGGAAATGCAGTAATGCTTGGATCAATGTTTGCAGGAACAGATGAAGCTCCAGGTGAAACTGAAATCTTCCAAGGACGTAAGTTCAAGACTTACCGTGGTATGGGTTCAATCGCAGCAATGAAGAAAGGTTCAAGCGACCGTTACTTCCAAGGTTCTGTTAATGAAGCAAACAAACTCGTTCCAGAAGGAATTGAAGGACGTGTTGCTTATAAAGGAGCTGCTGCTGATATCGTCTTCCAAATGATTGGTGGTATCCGATCTGGTATGGGTTATTGTGGTGCAGCTAATCTTAAAGAATTGCATGACAATGCTCAATTTATCGAAATGTCTGGTGCGGGTCTAAAAGAAAGCCATCCACACGATGTGCAAATCACTAATGAAGCTCCAAACTACTCAATGTAATAAAAAAATCTCCTGTTTGACAGGAGATTTTTTGTTTTGATAAAACTGTAAACTTTAATTTACAATTATTTGACCCTTGTTTACTGTAAATACACTGAGGGTATCAGGCAAGTTTTGAAGATGTTCTAAACTAGTTGTCGTAATAAAGGTTTGAATATTCTGAGATATAGTTTCTAATAATTTAAGTTGACGAGTATTGTCAAGTTCACTCATAACATCGTCAAGCAAAAGAATGGGAGACTCCTTAGTGATACTCTCCATCAATTCTATTTCTGCAAGTTTTATAGATAAAACGAGACTACGATGTTGCCCTTGACTTCCAAAGCTTGCGTCCATTCCATTGATTAAGAAAATCATATCATCCCGATGAGGACCAACTCCAGTATTCTTTTTAAATAAATCTCTTGATTTACTTTTTTGAAGTGCTGCATAAAAAGATTCTGATAGGTGTTCCTTGTCAGTAAAGTTTACAGATGGTTGATAACAAATTGACAATTCTTCTAATTGGTTCGAAATATCAAAGTGTTTTTCACGACCAAAAGACTCCATTTTTTTGATAAATTCTTCTCTGTGGACCATCACTCGACAACCATAGTCTACTAGCTGGTCATCCAGAACAGATAAAAAGGTTTCGTCAATCTGATTCGCTGACTTTAAGTAGGTATTTCTTTGTTTGAGCACATGGTTGTAGCTTGACAAGTCTGACAAGTATATGGGTTTGATTTGTCCTAGTTCCATATCTATAAACTTACGTCGGATAGCTGGTGCTCCTTTGACAAGTTGTAAATCTTCGGGTGCAAATAGTACAACATTCATGTGTCCAATATAGTCAGATAGCCGAGCTTGCTTTAAGTGATTGATTTTAGTAATCCGACCTTTTGGGGTTAAGTCAACCTCAAGTGGAACAGTAGTCGTTCGTTTTTGAAGAATTCCAGAAACTTGAAGTTGTTCTTCTTCAAATCGGATTAAATTCTTGTCTGTCTTTGTTCGATGACTTCTAGTTAAAGCTAAAAAGTAAATACTTTCCAGAAGATTGGTTTTGCCTTGTGCATTTCGACCAACAAATACATTCAATTTAGGATTAAACTCAATCTCAGTATCCTGATAGTTTCTAAATTGCCTGATGGATAAGTTTTTTAGCCACATACTTATCTACCTGGGAAACGTGGTGCAGTTTTTGTTTCAGCTTTCTGGGTCTTTTTTGTTGACTTTTTTTTGACCGTCTTATTCATTTCTTTGACAAGTTTAGCCACACGTTCTTTCTCAAGTTTTTCTTGGAGATATTCTTCCTGTTCTTCTAAGCTCGGTTGCGTCAGAATGATTTGGATTTTCATGTCAGGAATGTCGATAGAGTCTCCGATTCTTACTTTTTTCCCACGACGATTTTCTAATTCCCCATTAAAATAGACAAGATGCTCAGCTAAAAAGGATTTAATAGCTCCGCCACTGTGTATAATACCAAGTTCTTTCAAGAGAGCTTGGAGAGTGATAAATTCTTCAAATAATTTGTATTCCATTGTTCACCTCAATCTTTGGTATTATACCATATTTTACCTTGAAATGGCAGAGGTAAATTCGTTAGAAATGAAAGCGATTTTAATTCTAAAAGGGATAAAGAGAACAAGAAAAATTTCTCTTTTCATGGTATAATAGAACTCTATGTAGAAGGAGGTAAGCGATGGAGTTAGTACCTGGAATTGCAGTGTATTTTATCCAATCAAAAAAATTTAAAACTAATAAAATTACTGTGCGTTTCACAGCTCCATTGTCTTTGGATTCAATTTCAAGTCGCATGTTAAGCGCCAGTATGCTTGAAACTGCCAACCAAAGTTATCCAACTGCTCAACTGTTTAGAAAACGTTTAGCAACCTTGTATGGAACTGATTTGTCAGCGCACGCCTATCGAAGAGGACAAAGTCATCTTGTGGATTTGAGTATTTCCTATGTGCGTGATGAATTTTTAAGTAAGAAAAACGTATTAACTTCTCAAATTTTAGAATTACTACACCAGGTTCTGTTTACACCATTGTCGGATGAGGATGGATTTGAGAAAAATGCTTTTGACATCGAGAAAAAACAGATCTTATCAAGGCTAGAATCAGAATTGGAAGACCCATTCTTCTTTGCACATAAAGAGTTAGATCAATTGTTTTTCCAAGAAGAATCAATGCAGCTAGTTCCCAAAGATTTAATTTCTAGAATTTCAGAAGAGACTCCAGAGACATGTTTTTCAAGCTATCATAAAATGCTAAAAGAAGACCAAATAGATATTTTCTTCTTAGGTGATTTTAATGAAATTGAAGTTTTAGAGTTTTTACATAAATTTCCTTTAATAGGTCGTAAATCAGCTGTAAACATTCAATATCAACAACCCTATTCTAATATTCTTAGAGAAGGTATTGTTAGAAAGAGATTAGGACAGTCTGTTTTAGAGATGGGCTACCATAGTTCAGTGGCATATGGTAATGAAGCACAGATGGCAGTGCTTCTTGTCAATGGTCTTTTAGGAGCCTTTCCTCATTCGAAACTGTTTACCCAAGTGCGAGAAAAGGAAGGTCTGGCCTATACTGTATCGAGTCATTTGGATCTTTTTAGTGGATTTTTACGATTGTTTGCTGGAATCGATCGGCAAAATCGAAATAAAGTAAGAAAATTGATGAATCATCAGTTGATTGACATAAAAAATGGCAAGTTTACAGATAAGGAAATTGATCAGACCAAACAAATGATTCGTCGATCCTTACTACTAGCTCAGGATAATCAAGATTCTATTGTCGATAAATATTATCTGTCAACTTTTTTTGGGAAAGCGAATCTTGATACAAAAACTTTAATCGATAAGCTTGAACAAATTGATAGAGAAGCGATTTGTGAAGCAGCAAATAGTTTTAAGTTGCAGGCTATTTATTTTATGGAAGGAGCAGAATGACCAGACCTACTTTTCAAAAGAAATATTATCCTGCTGTAAAAGAAACTTTGTATCAAACTAGATTAGAAAATGGTTTGACAGTTACTTTACTACCTAAAAAGGATTTTAACGAGGTTTATGGAGTTGTGAGTGTCCAAGTCGGTTCTGTTGACACAAGGTTTATAGTAGATGGTAAGGGCTTGCAACAATATCCTCAAGGGCTTGCTCATTTCTTAGAACATAAGCTTTTTGAAAGAGAAGATTCTGGAGATGTTATGTCAGCTTTTACAGAGCTAGGGGCTGAAAGTAATGCCTTTACGAGCTTTACAAATACTAGCTATCTTTTCTCGACCTCTGAAAATGTTCTAAAGTGCTTAGATTTGCTTGATGAACTTGTCACTACCTTCAATATGACTGAAGAATCAGTGGAACGCGAAAAGGACATCATTCAACAGGAAAGAGAAATGTATCAGGACGATCCAGATTCTTGTCTATTTTTCAATACTCTCGCAAATCTCTATCCAGAAAGTCCATTAGCTTCAGATATTGTTGGAAGTGAAAACTCAATTGATGCAATTTGCCTGGAGGATTTGAAAGAGAACTTTAAAGAGTTTTACAGACCTGTCAATAGTAATATCTTTTTGGTCGGTAATTTTAAACTTGAACTTCTTGAAGATTATTTTACTAAGAAATCTTATCTTCAAGAGAAAAAACATGAGTTTAAAAGAGAACAAATACCTTTACATCCTGTAAAGACTACTGAAAGTATACGGATGGACGTGGCTTCTCCAAAATTAGCGATTGGTATTAGAGGAAATAAAGAAATCGGAAATCGAGATCAGTATCGTTATCATCTTTTATTGAAATTGTTATTCACAATGATGTTTGGTTGGACCTCACAAAGATTTCAGAGATTATATGAGTCTGGTAAACTGGATGCTTCCTTGTCTTTAGAAATTGAAGTAGATCATCGTTTCCATTTTGTGATGTTGACAATGGATACAAAGGAACCTGTGGCACTTTCTCATCAATTTCGTAAAGCTATTCGCAATTTTATGAAAGATGAGGATGTAACAGAGGATCATTTGGATATTGTAAAAACTGAGATGTATGGGGAATTTCTTCATAGTATGGATTCCTTAGAATATATTGCTACTCAGTATCATCCAACTGAGACAGACTCGACCCTGTTTGACCTTCCTAAACTTTTGCAGGAAATTACTTTAGAAGATGTTCTAGAAGCAGGACATGATTTGATAGATAATAGCGATATGGTTGATTGTACAATTTTCCCGATATAATCGCTAGAAAATACACTAGAAAGAAGGAATGTTAAGTATGAGAAAAAAAACAATTGGTGAGGTCTTACGTCTTGCAAGAATTAACCAAGGACTGAGCTTAGAAGAATTGCACAGAAAGACAGATATTCAGCTGGATTTGTTGGAGGCAATGGAGTCAGATGATTTTGACAAACTACCGAGTACTTTTTATGCTCGTTCATTTTTGAGAAAGTATGCTTGGGCTGTTGAATTAGATGAAAATATCGTTCTAGATGCCTATGATTCGGGAAGTATGATTACTTATGAAGAAGTTGATGTAGATGAGATTGAACTTTCAGGACGTAGACGGTCTAATCGAAAGAAAAATTCATTTCTCCCGCTATTTTACTTTGTTCTTTTTTCTTTATCAATTTTAATTTTTGTAACCTACTATGTGTGGAATTATATTCAAACCCAACCAACTGCGTCTTCTGCAGCAACTTATAGTGTTGTGAGTTTAACAAGTAGCTCTAGTAGTGTAGCATCAAGTAGTAGTCAAGCTACTAGTTCATCAAGTTCGAGCGAGGCAACTACTTTGACTGTTTCAGGCCAGGGAGATGCTTTATCAGTGGAATATAAGACATCTAAAGATTCTGCGGAGCTTCAATTATCTGTTACAGATGCAACAAGCTGGATTAGTGTTTCGGATACTGATTTAGCAGGAGGAGTGACTCTTGAACCTAATAATAAAACAGCTAAAACAACCATTTCTAAAGGATCTCCAGTAACCATAACATTGGGTGTTGTTAAGGGAGTGTCAGTGAAAATTGATAATAAGGAAATTGACACTTCAAAATTAACTGGTCAAACTGGTTGGATTACTCTAACATTAAGTTCAAACTAAAGGAAGGATAACATGAAAAAAGAGAATATTCCTAATATGCTTACGCTTGGTAGAATTTTATTTATTCCGATTTTTATTCTCCTTCTATCAGTTGGACCATCTCCAGTGTTACATAAAATAGCAGCAGTTATTTTTGCTATTGCCAGTATCACTGATTATCTAGATGGTTATTTAGCTAGAAAATGGCAAGTGGTTAGTAATTTCGGAAAGTTTGCAGATCCAATGGCTGATAAATTATTGGTCATGTCAGCCTTTATCATGTTGGTCGGTCTAAAGATGGCACCAGCTTGGGTGGTAGCAGTTATTATCTGCCGTGAACTTGCAGTCACTGGTTTGCGCTTGCTCTTAGTTGAAACAGGAGGTACCGTTCTAGCTGCTGCTATGCCTGGAAAAATCAAGACATTTAGTCAGATGTTTGCGATAATATTCTTGCTACTTCACTGGAATGTACTTGGTCAGATAACTCTTTATATTGCCTTGTTCTTCACAGTTTATTCTGGTTATGATTATTTCAAGGGAAGCGCATATTTGTTTAAAGGAACCTTTCGTTAGATATGGAATCGATTATTGAGATAAAAGACCTGTCTTTTCGATATCAGGCAGATCAAGAACATTACGATGTTCATAATATTACGTTTCACGTGAAACGTGGAGAGTGGTTGTCTATCGTTGGTCATAATGGTAGTGGCAAGTCAACGACTGTTCGCTTGATTGACGGTTTACTTGAGGCCGAATCAGGGGAAATTTGGATAGACGGAGATCTTTTGACGGAAGAAAACGTCTGGGACAAACGCCGAAAAATTGGCATGGTCTTTCAAAATCCTGACAACCAATTTGTAGGAGCAACTGTGGAAGATGATGTTGCTTTTGGACTGGAAAATCAGGGAATTCCACTTGAGGATATGAAGCGTAGAGTTACAGAAGCCCTATCCTTAGTTGGGATGGCTGGATTTTCTAAAAAAGAACCTGCTCGTTTGTCAGGAGGTCAAAAACAGAGAGTAGCCATTGCAGGCGTTGTTGCCTTGCGACCAGATATTTTAATCTTGGATGAGGCTACAAGCATGTTGGATCCTGAGGGACGGCTAGAGTTAATTAAAATTGTGCAGGAAATTCGTCGAAATCATCAGATAACTGTGATTTCCATAACACATGATTTGGACGAGGTGGCCATGAGTGACCGAGTTTTGGTGATGAAAAAAGGGAAAATCGAATCAACTAGTAGCCCTAGAGAATTATTTTCTAGAGCGGATCTAGATCAAATTGGCTTAGACCAACCCTTTGTAAACCGATTAAAAGAATCACTACGTACCAGTGGCTTGAAATTACCAGAGTACTACCTGACCGAGGAGGAGCTTGAGGAGGCTTTATGGGAATTATTCTAGACAATGTTAGTTATACTTATCAGGAAGGAACCCCCTTTGCCTCAGCTGCTTTGTCAGATGTCAGTTTGACCATAGAAGATGGTTCCTATACTGCTATTATTGGGCATACAGGAAGTGGGAAATCCACAATTTTGCAACTTTTAAATGGTTTGCTAGTTCCCACAGAGGGAAGTGTTCGTGTCTTTGATACATTGATTACATCAACATCTGTCAATAAGCAAATTCGTCAAATTCGTAAACAAGTTGGGTTGGTGTTTCAGTTTGCAGAGAATCAAATTTTTGAGGAAACTGTCCTAAAAGATGTGGCTTTTGGCCCTCAAAATTTTGGAGTTTCTGTAGAAGAGGCAGAAGCTATTGCGCGTGAAAAACTAGCTTTAGTAGGAATCGATGAGTCACTCTTTGAACGAAGTCCATTTGAACTCTCAGGTGGACAAATGAGACGGGTTGCTATTGCTGGAATTTTGGCAATGGAGCCAAGAATTTTGGTCTTAGATGAGCCAACAGCTGGTTTGGACCCAATTGGTCGAAAAGAGTTGATGACCTTGTTTAAAAAGCTTCATCAAGATGGCATAACAATTGTTTTAGTAACTCACCTTATGGATGATGTGGCCGAATTTGCTGACCAAGTTTATGTGATGGAAAAAGGGAAACTAGTTAAGGGTGGGAAACCAAGTCTTGTCTTTCAAAATGTCGAATTTATGGAAAAAATCCAATTGGGTGTTCCTAAAATCACACGATTTGCTCAAAGGCTAGTTGACAGAGGAATTTCTTTCGAACAATTGCCGATAACGATAGAGGAGTTTAAGGAGTTTATCAATGGATAATATGATTTTAGGTCGATACATACCAGGAAATTCGATTATTCATCGTCTAGATCCTCGTAGTAAGTTAGTAGCAATGATTTTATTGATCATTATCGCTTTTTGGGCCAATAATCCAATTACAAATCTCATACTCTTCATTGCAACAGGCATATTTGTTGTTTTATCAGAAGTTCCCTTATCTTTTTTTATAAAAGGTTTGCGATCTATGTTTTTTCTGATTGCTTTTACAACCCTTTTTCAACTGTTCTTTATCTCTGGTGGTCACGTCTTGTTCGAGATGGGATTTATAAAAATCACAAGCTATGGTATTGAGCAGGCTGGAATCATTTTTTGTCGCTTTGTGTTGATTATTTTTTTCTCAACTTTGCTAACCTTGACGACTATGCCACTAAGTTTGGCAACAGCAGTTGAATCCTTGCTTGGACCTTTAAAAAGATTTAAGGTTCCAGTTCATGAGATTGGGCTCATGTTGTCTATGAGTTTGCGATTTGTACCAACCTTGATGGATGATACGATTCGCATTATGAATGCTCAAAAGGCGCGTGGTGTTGATTTTGGAGAAGGAAATATAATCCAAAAAGTTAAGGCTATGATTCCTATTTTGATTCCTTTGTTCGCTACAAGTTTGAAAAGAGCGGATTCTCTGGCTACAGCCATGGAGGCTAGAGGATATCAAGGCGGGAACGGACGCAGTCAGTACCGGCAGTTGAATTGGATGAACAGAGACAGTATAGCGCTATTATTTGTTTGTGTATTGGGTGCAATTCTATTTTTGCTAAAATCTTAGAATGTAATATAAGGTAGAGGTATGAATCGTTTTAAAAAATCAAAATATATCATTGTTCTATTTGTCGTTATACTAGTAGTTTCTGTTTTTTTAGTGACAACACAATCAAGTGCAGTTGTAACAAAAGCTGGAGATGAAATTTCATTAGTCGATAGAATAGTGCAAAAGCCTTTTCAATGGCTTTCTTCCGTAAAATCTGATTTAGGTCGTTTGACCAGAACCTATAACGAGAATGAAACTCTCAAAAAAGAACTCTATCAGATGAAGAAGGAAACGAATGAAGCAGACAGTCTGAAGGAAGAAAATGAGCAACTACGTCAGTTATTGGATATGAAGTCAAAATTGAATGCAACCAAGTTAATTGCTTCTGACGTCATCATGAGAACTCCTGCAACCTGGAAACAAGAGTTGACAATTGATGCAGGTTCTCAACAAGGCGTGACAAGCAATATGCTTGTTATAGCTGGTGGGGGACTTATTGGAAGCGTGGGAAAGGTTGAAGATAACTCTACTGTGGTCAACTTATTGACCAACGCGGAAAATACGGAGAAAATATCCGTTAAAATCCAACACGGTTCTACTAGTATATATGGCATTATCATTGGGTACGACAAAGAAAAAGACTTGCTTAAAATAAGCCAGTTAAATAGTAGTAGTGATATCAGTCAAGGAGACAAGGTAGTAACAGGAGGTCTGGGCAACTTTAAAACAACAGATATTCCCGTAGGAGAGGTTGTATCAGTTACCCATAGTAGTGATTATCTAACAAGAGAAGTTATGGTCAAACTCAATGCTGATCCAATGAACCTAAAAGTCGTAGAATTAGTGGGGAATCCATCATGAGACTGTTGAAGCAGATAGGGATGTTTTTACTCTTGCCTATAGTTGTCTTAATAGACAGTCATTTAGGGCAATTTGTAAATAGTTTTTTTCCACATTTTCAAATTGTGAGCCACTTTATCTTCATCTTCTTGTTGTTTGAAACTATTGAAGTATCGGAGTATCTGTTTTTAGCTTATTGCCTAGTTCTAGGGCTTATATACGATATTTATTTCTTCCATTTGATTGGAATCGCTAGTCTTCTATTTGTGATTATTGGAGCAATAGTGTATAAAAGCAACTCAGTTATTTTGTCAAATAGATGGACTCGACTATTAGCTATTTTAATGATGACTTTCTCTTTTGAATTTGGCAGTTTTCTTCTAGCGCAAATGATTGGCTTAACTGCTGAAAGTATAACAGTTTTTATCGTTTATGGTCTAGTTCCATCAATGATATTAAACTGTCTATGGATGTTAATTTTTCAGTTTATTTTTGAAAAAATATATCTATAAGAAAGAAACAAAACTGTAATAAAGGCGTAATATTTATTAGGCCTTTTTTTGATATACTAGTATTGTCGTAAAAGAAGGAGTATTCACACTTATGAAGAAAAAAATCCTAGCATCACTTTTGTTAAGTACAGTATTGGTCTCACAAGGAGCTGTTCTTTCAAGTGTTAAAGCAAATACAACAGATGAAAAGATTGCTGCTCAAGATAGTAAAATTAGTAACTTGACAGCTCAACAGAAAGAAGCTCAAAAACAAGTAGACGAAATTCAAACTAAAGTTTCAGCTATTCAATCAGAGCAAGAAAAATTACAATCTGAAAACGAAAAACTTCAAGAAGAATCTAAAAAACTTGAAGGTGAAATCGCAGAGCTTTCAAAAAATATCGTAGCACGTAATGAATCACTTGAAAACCAAGCTCGTAGTGCACAAACGAACGGAACTGCTACAAGTTATATCAATACGATTATTAACTCTGACTCAATTACAGAAGCTATTTCTCGTGTAGCAGCTATGAGTGAAATCGTATCAGCAAACAATAAAATGTTGCAGCAACAAAAAGAAGATAAGAAAGCTATTTCTGAAAAACAAGTTGCAAACAACGAAGCAATCAATACAGTCATTGCTAACCAACAAACGCTTGCTGACGATGCTCAAGCTTTGACAACAAAACAAGCAGAATTGAAAGTAGCTGAGTTAAATCTTGCAGCTGAAAAAGCTACAGCAGAAAATGAAAAAGCTAGCTTGTTGGAGAAAAAAGCAGCAGCAGAGGCAGAAGCCAAAGCAGCAGCAGAGGCAGAAGCAGCTTATAAAGCTAAACAAGCAAGTCAACAACAAACAGTTGCTGCTTCAGCAAATACAACCTTTGCTGCACAAGTACAAGCAACTTCAAGTTCTTCATCATCTTCATCATCAGATGATGACTCAAGTTACACACCTGCACCAACTCCTGTAAGTCAACGACCAACTTATAGTTCAAACGCTTCAAGTTATCCAGTAGGTCAATGTACATGGGGAGCAAAAACTTTAGCACCATGGGCTGGCGATTACTGGGGAAATGGTGGTCAATGGGCTGCAAGTGCAGCGGCTGCAGGTTTCCGTACAGGTTCTACACCACAAGTTGGAGCAATTGCTTCATGGGATGATGGAGGATACGGACATGTAGCAGTTGTTACAGCAGTTGAATCATCAACTCGTATTCAAGTTTCTGAATGTAACTATGATGGTAGTGGAACTCAACCAATCGGAAATTATCGTGGATGGTTTAATCCGACAGCATCAAGAGGTACTGTAAGATACATTTATCCAAACTAATATATTAATTATTATTAAATTTAGGGTGAGGTTTTATTAATCTCACCCTTTGTATAGTATTAATAAAAAATTTTCATCAGAATGTTTTTGTCATTATGGAATTAAAGATGGGATGAAAATTATCGGATATGTAGCTAGGATAAGTATGTTTATCTAACGAAATAATATGTTTTTAAGAGAGTTGGTACTGGAATTATGTTTACTTATAAAATGAATGTTGATGTTCAAGAGTGGGATTTATTTTTAGAAAATCATCCTCAAGGGAATTTATTGCAGAGTAGTGATTGGGCCAAGATAAAGGATACTTGGGGGAATGAGAGAGTTGGATTTTATAAAGAGAATCAACTAGTTGGAGTAGCGAACATCTTAATTCAGCCTCTTCCATTAGGATTTTCCATGTTCTATATTCCAAGAGGCCCAGTTATTAATTATGAAGATAAAGAACTTCTGAAATTTGTGATTTTAACATTGAAAAAAATTGCTAAAAAAAGCAATGCAATAATGGTTAAATTTGATCCAAGCCTTTTTATCAGTCGAAGTCTGATCGACCAAAAAACTATTCAAAATTCTAAAACTTTTGAAATTGTTGAGGAATTGCAAAAAAATAAAGTTCATTGGACAGGATTGACAAAGGATATGGCAGAAAACATACAACCTCGTTTTCAAGCTAATATTCATAAAGAAAACTTCTCGCTGGATCAACTGTCCAAATCTACTCGACAGGCAATCCGAACTGCAAGAAATAAAGGATTGGAAGTGAAATTCGGTGGACTTGATTTATTAGATGAATTTTCATTTTTAATGAAGAAAACAGAGTCTCGTAAGAACATCAGTTTACGAGGAAAAGATTATTATCAGAAGTTATTGACTACTTATCCTGATCATTCCTTTATCACACTGAGCTATTTAGATTTACCTAATAGACTGAAAGAAGTTGAGCAGCAACTGGAAAAAAATCTTAAAATAGCGCAGAAATTCACTGATAAAACGAAAGAAGGCAAAATAAAAGAGAATCAGCAAGAGAGAAAACGATTAGAGGAAGAAATTTCTTTTCTTAAAAGTCATATTGATAGAGGGAACAGTGTTGTTCCATTGTCTGGAACTTTGACCATCGAATTTGGGAAAACTTCTGAGAACTTATATGCTGGAATGAATGAGGAATTTAGACATTATCAACCTGCTATTCCAACATGGTTTGAGACTGCTCAACATTCATTTGAACGCGGGGCAGAAACTCATAATATGGGTGGAATTGAAAACAACTTAGAGGGTGGGTTATTTAATTTTAAATCTAAGTTTAATCCCACTATCGAGGAATTTGCTGGTGAGTTTAATTACCCAACTAGCTCATTGTATTTCTTGTTTAATATAGCCTATAAAATCCGTAAGAAACTTCGAAGTAGCAAGTAGAAAGTCAAAGACTTATTGGCAAGTTCAATCTTTAGTAATTGTTTTTTTTGATAACATAGAGTATGAAGATATGATACTTGCTATAAAAAAATATAAAGTAGATTCTTTCATATCAAAATATTTAAGTTATCAACTCGAAATATTTTGTATTTATCTGAGTCTCAACATAAGCGGTTATTGCACATTTAGCAGTAACCAATTTATGTTGGGATGTTTTTTATTTGAAGTTGATAAATTTTTTTTAAATTTCAGTTGGGAAGTTACGTTATGAAGGAAAAACTAGCTTATATTATCCAATTAGATAGTGATAACTAACTGATGCCTTAAAACGGCTTTATAACAACAAGAAAACTAACCATTGATAGCTGAAAATGCCAAAAACGGCTAGTTTTTGTTGTTTTCTCGTTGAGAATTTACTTCAAAATATTTTACGGTGTATGTATATGACCTTTTATGTGGTTTTGTTTTGTGATATAATAATTAAGTTAGGAGGGTTACTTATGGTTGAATTTACTCTTGAACCTTTCGCAAATGATACTTTCCGCCTGCTAAAGTCGCTGAAGGAAAATCAAGTCGAAGTGAAAGGCGATTATTATATCCCCCTATCTCAACAAGAGATAGCTGACATCAACCACATGTCAAAATTAAAAACAAATAGACTATTGCGTGACTTGATTGAGGGAGATTATGTTTGCCCTTATCAAAATAAGCGTGGTAAGTATGCAATTACTGAAAAAGGTCAAAAAGTTTTACGCCTAATTCAGAAGAAAAATGCTTGACGAAGGAGAGAATGATGGTACAATCATTAGACAAGACAAGACAAGACAAGACAAGACAAGACAAGACAAGACAAGAAATTAAGGTTATTTCTTTAACCTCTTTTTATGCTACAAAAAGAAAGACAGAATTTACTACTAAGCGTGTAAGTTCTGTTTTTAGTGTTTAAGGAGGTTTATTGTGGAAATTAAAGATATTCTAAAAAATGGCGAGTATGACTTGCTGACAGACTTTTCAAAAGAAGAAATTAAATGGCTAAATGATAAAATAAAAATCCGTAAAGACGGCAAAGCAGGTGTTGAGTGTATTGTTCGAGGCATGAATAGGGACAATGATTATTTTGAATTAAAACCAGAAGAAATTGTGAGACAACTATACGCATATAAGCTCATTGAGACTTATGGCTATCCAAAAGAATTACTCGATTTTGAAGTTTTGACAACATTTGCAGGTCGTGAAAAAATTAGAGAAAAACGGATTGATATAGCGATTTATGAAAATAGTAAGAAAAAGAAGATTTCAACCATTATTGAAGTTAAACGACCAAATGTAACTGATGAAAATAAAATTGAAGGAGATGAATTCTCAACACCTAAAGAACAAATGGCTTCATATTGCAAGCAAAATCAAGTTCAAATAGGTGTCATTGCAAATGGTGGAAATTTATTAAAATTCTATAAATTTCCTGATTTTGATAATGAATTATCGTTGACTACATTTCCTAGTTATAAGGAAAGCATCGACGATTGGGTCAATGGTCAGCGGTTCACTCTAAAACAGTTGATGATTTATGACCGCCTAAATAATGAAACATTGAAGGAAATTATTTCAGAAGTAGAACAGCGTTTTGGTGCGAACGATTCTAGTGATAAGGCTTTTGATGAGCTATTTAAGTTAATTTTTACAAAACTTTATGATGAAAAAATATCTGCTGATGATGCAGATGCAATTTCAAATCAGATGCGTTACGGAAATAAAAGCCTCAAAGAAATTGATGACAGACAGTTCCGAACCTTGGAATTTAGAGCCAAAGAACAAGAAAGGGCAGATGATGTTTACAAGAATATATCTGACTTATATGAACGAGCAAAGAAGAAATGGCCAGGTGTCTTTCCGTCCAATTCAAAACTAGAGATGCAGAAAGCAACAGTAAAGTCGTGTGTCAAGGAGCTTCAAAATGTTAAATTGTTCAACTCAAATTTAGAAGTGGTTGATGAAGCTTTTGAGCAATTAGTAAACAAAGGTCAAAAAGGAGATATGGGGCAATATTTCACACCACGATATGTTATTGATATGTGTGTGAAAATGCTAAACCCTTCCCCTGATGAAAAGATGATTGATACAGCTGCTGGAAGTTGTGGCTTTCCGATGCACACGATATTCCACTCTTGGAACATCTTAAACCCTAATAAAGACAATCTATTTACAACCGCTAAACGTACACAGCGAGAAGAAGATTATGTCAAAGATAATGTCTTCGGTCTGGATTTCAGCGAGAAAAGTGTCCGTGTTGGTCGTATGTTAAATATCGTTGCTGGCGATGGACACACAAATGTTATCGAATTAAATACTTTGGACTATGAAAATTGGACAAAAGATTATGTCAGAAATGAAGAATGGTCTGATAAATACAGAGAAGGTTTTGATAGACTAAAAAATATTAGTCGCAATCCCAAAGCAGATAGTGACCGTGAACGATTCAAAGAATTTGATTTTGATATTGTAATGGCGAATCCACCTTTTGCTGGAAAACTTACAAACAAAGAACAACTTAGACAATATTTATTAGGACGGAAAGAAGGGGATGAAAAAGCTGATTTGCAAAATACTATCGGTAGAGATGTTTTGTTTATCGAAAGAAATATTGATTTCTTGAAACCTGGTGGGAGAATGGCTGTCGTTCTGCCACAGGGACGATTCAATAATTCTGATGAGAAATACATCCGTAATTATATCTTAGAGCGTTGTCGACTTTTAGGAGTAGTAGGTTTACACGGCTATGTATTCAAGCCACATACTAGTACAAAAACAAGTGTATTATTTGTTCAAAAGTGGACAAATGAGGTTGATGAAACTCGTGGTTATTCCAATATCTGTCCTAAGCCAGAAGCAGACGAAAATGGAAATATAGATTATCCTATCTTTTTTGCTACCATGCAAGAACCAAGTAAAAATGGTTCAGGAGATAAGATTTATGTATCTGAAAACTATGTTACTTGGACTTTTTATGAGTATGAAACAATCAATGTTATTACTCGAAGAAGTGATGGTGCTGTCATTTCAGAACAAGAATATGAAATAGAACGTAGTAAAAAGACTTTTAGGAAATCGCATTATAAAATACAAGCGGAGACTAAGGTTACTAAAATAGAAAAAACTAACAAGGATGACGAAACACGCTTCATAAGAGATTTATTTGTAGAAGAATATGGTGACCTTAATACCCATAGACATTGGCAGTTAGAGAATGTTGAATTTGTTATTAAGCAAAATAAAAAATCTGATGAGAAACCTGAAAGGCTTTCTATTGAGGAATATTTGTTGCTAGATTCATCTGAAAAAGATAATTACAAGAAGTCTCCTATTCTGGGGAAAAACAATAATCAACTTATTTCATACGATGAGTACAATCAACTCTCTAGCGAATGGAAGAAATATTATAAAGTTTCAGAAGAAATCAATGAGTTTACAGAACGTATTAAAGATACTCATGGTCATATTTTTGTAAAACATGACCTTTTCAATCATGACCCAGAATTAGAGAACAAAAACCCTTATAATCTTTACTCACAGGATGGTATTGCAGAAGCCTTTTTGGAATTTGCAAGACAAGAAGGACTCTCTTTTGTAAAGGAGAGTTGATTGTAATGGCAAAACTTAAAATAATACACTTTCAAAAAATTTGTCGTGATGAGGATTTCCGCATTGAAGCAGAATATTGGAATTCTAACAAAAATAAATTAGCTCTAAAAGCTAGTGAAGCTATTTCTTTTTCACAATATGGCACTTCTAAAACATTAAATGAAGATAAATTGGGCTTTCCCATTTTAAGGCTTAATGAATTTGATTCCTTCTTTATTGGGGAACCTCAAAAGTATACAGACAAAATTGATCAAGAGACTTTTTTTAATCTGAAGCTAAAAAAAAATGATGTTTTAATTTGTCGAACAAACGGAAATCCAAAATATGTTGGTAGGGCTTCGATTGTTCCGGAAGATTATGACTATGGCTTTGCTTCCTATCTTTTTAGAGTTCGACCTGATTCTAAAATTATAAACTCAGCAACATTAGTCGCTTACTTAAATTCTAAATACGGGCGTGAAGAAATTGAAAAATATTCTTTGGTAAGTAATCAAGCTAATTTTAGTCCTGCAAAATTTAGGAAAATTAAGTTACCACAATTTAGTAGCATATTACAAGAAAAAATAGAAGATATTATTTTTGATTCATATAACTATTTAAAACTTTCTAAAAAGAAATATAAAGATGCGGAAAGAAACTTACTAGATTTGTTGGAATTTGGTGGTCTGTCTAAACAAAGAGAAAGAAAGCAAATATCTATTAAAAGTTTGAAAGAGATTGAGTCTTTTAATAGATTAGATGCCGAGTATTATCAACCTGTATATGATAAAATCGAAAACAATATTTTTGATAATTTTTTAGGAAGGTCAATTTTTGATAGTAATATCGAGATTATTGATGCATCTTTTTCAGCAGAAGCACAGAAAAAATACAAATATATAGAATTATCAAATATAGGAGATTATGGAGAGATAAAAGACTTTACAGAAGATATAGGTTCTAAGTTACCAAGTAGGGCGAGAAGGTTGGTTAGAACAGGTGACGTTTTGATTTCAAGCCTTGAAGGATCTATTGAAAAGTGTGCTGTTATCACAGAAGAATTTGAAGGTGCTATCTGTTCAACAGGCTTCTTTGTTTTAAGGAGTGAAGATATATCTCCCTACTACCTATTATTATTGTTAAAATCAGAAATAATGCAATCGCTTCTAAAAAAACGATGTTCAGGGACTATAATGCCATCTATTGGAAAAGGAGAGCTAGAATCACTACTCATCCCACAACTCCAGTCTCACAGTCAACAAAAAATTTCAAATACTGTTAAGAGTAGTATTAGTTTTAGGAAACGAGCAATAGAATTGAATAGTTTGGCACAAAAGGCTGTTGAAATTGCTATAGAAGAGGGGGAAGATGAAGCCCTTACATTTATAGACAAGAACTTATAACACATACCCACTAGACCGCATCACTTCCAAATCTTCTTCATCTATGAGTTTATTTCGGTCTTTTGCGAGTTGTTGGTAGAGTATATCTTGAATATTATCCTGCTTCAAGATAACTGATACCAACGACCAATGAGCTAGTTTCTTGTAACGAGGAATCCGACATTCCTTAGCGATAGCGTATAGGCGTGTTTTTGGCAAGTCTAAGAGGTACTCACGCTTATTGAATGATAATACTCCATCTTCCTCGTTAAACTTGAAATAGGGGTTATCAATGGCATTTCTAGCCTTTTCCGTTTCTTCTTTCAATACTTCCATATAGCGAGAACTTGGTTTTGGTAATGATAATTCTTTTTGCCTTACTTCGGTTGAAGTAAGGTTTTTCTTTGTTTTCAAAATCTCAATAAAGATATTTTCTGCATCATTCTGTGAGGTTGGGTAATGACCGTTAGTAGTTCGCCAATTTCTGATATAAGTGAAAAATCCAATATAATCTTGAAGGTGTTTTGTTGATACATTTGTCATATCACGGTAGATATATTGCTTAATCTCATTATGCAGTTCATTGACACGAGCAAGAGAAAGTCCATTTTGGTATTTTATATCGTTAAAAGTATCAAATAGGATTTCGCCACGGTTGGTTATTTTGTCTGTTATCCCTTCATAGTAGAGGTGTTCTAATACCTTTTTGTTGGTTTTCTTTTCAAATTCTTCTGTTGCTTGAATGATATAGCCGTAGTTACCTATGATTTTTAAGAAATTTGAAGGTCTAACATAGTGTGGAGTGTTTCTTAACTGACAATAATCTTCATACACGCTATTGGCATCGCTACATAAATAAGCGATGTTATCAAAGTGTTGGTCAAATAAATCAAAGAATAGTTCAGGAGACAGTTTTCCAAGACTAGCAACCTTACAAACACAATAACCACGATTATCAATAGCAGTTACAACAGTCGCAAACTCTGCTCCCATAACACCATATTGAGAGGGTTGGCGACCATATCTAGCTTTACGCTCGACACTATTTCCGATGGTGGATTTTAGCTTCCGACTTCCTTTTTGACTTTCTCGGATAAAAGTTTCATCAACTTGCACAACGCCTGTTAGTTTTGGCATGGGCATTTCAGCTAGAGTATGTATTAGTTTCATTCTCCAAAGCCATACCGTCTTGTAGTTGATACCTTTGCAACCATAGTCTTTAGTCAAAACATTTATCATATCGTGTATGGAATAGCTGTTAATTGTCATTTCTAGGACTTTAATCCAAATATCCCAATGCCAACGTGTTTTTTCTAGGATAGTATCTGTAAAACGAGTAAACCTCCTATTGCACTCTTTACACTTGAATTGTTGGATATTATTCTTACGACCGTTTTTAACTATATCGTGAGAGGAGCAAGTAGGACATGAAGAATTTACTTCTAAACTCTCTAACCGTTGCTCAAAGTTTGAAACGGTCAGTTTGTTAAGGGTATCGGAGAAGTCGCTGTCTTGGGTATTTGAGTAATGTTCTACAACGCTTTTGAATTGAGTAAACGGCAATTTCTCAATATAAGCCATAACTTCATCTAAATTCAAGTTTTTCTTAGCCATAAAACACCTCTCTAACAACATACGGTTTAATTATCTACACTATAATTATAACATAAAACAATCTGGATTCACAGTAAGAAACAGCCTTGAAATAGAGTTATTGAGTTTAGAAATGTTGTTATAATGGCGATTTGAACTATCACACCATTATTGGATAATATAAAAACTAGCACAATTACTTGAAAAAAAGGTTCAACTATGTTATAATGTAACTTGTCGTGTAAACGATAATACTCATTCTTGATGAATTGTGAAGCTGTTGCCTTCGGGTCGTTTTGCAAGCTGAAATCAAGAAGAGGAAAAAAACAAAAAGGAGAAATACTCATGGCAGTAATTTCAATGAAACAACTTCTTGAGGCTGGTGTGCACTTTGGTCACCAAACTCGTCGCTGGAACCCTAAGATGGCTAAGTACATCTTCACTGAGCGTAACGGAATCCACGTTATCGACTTGCAACAAACTGTAAAATACGCTGACCAAGCATACGACTTCATGCGTGATGCTGCAGCTAACGATGCAGTTGTATTGTTTGTTGGTACTAAGAAACAAGCAGCTGACGCAGTTGCTGAGGAAGCAGTACGTTCAGGTCAATACTTCATCAACCACCGTTGGTTGGGTGGAACTCTTACAAACTGGGGAACAATCCAAAAACGTATCGCTCGTTTGAAAGAAATCAAACGTATGGAAGAAGATGGAACTTTTGAAGTTCTTCCTAAGAAAGAAGTTGCACTTCTTAACAAACAACGTGCACGTCTTGAAAAATTCTTGGGTGGTATCGAAGATATGCCTCGTATCCCAGATGTAATGTACGTAGTTGACCCACATAAAGAGCAAATCGCTGTTAAAGAAGCTAAAAAATTGGGTATCCCAGTTGTAGCGATGGTTGACACAAACACTGATCCAGACGATATTGATGTAATCATCCCAGCGAACGATGACGCTATCCGCGCAGTTAAGTTGATTACAGCTAAATTGGCAGACGCTATCATTGAAGGTCGCCAAGGTGAAGATGCTGTTGCAGCAGTTGAAGCAGAATTTGCAGCTTCAGAAGCTCAAGCAGACTCAATCGAAGAAATCGTTGAAGTTGTAGAAGGCGACAACGCTTAATTCATAATAAATAGTAATTACCTAGGAGGGCGGGGCTTAGCCCGGCTCTCCTATTTTTAAAAATATAGGAGAATCAAAATGGCAGAAATTACAGCTAAACTTGTTAAAGAGTTGCGTGAAAAATCTGGTGCTGGTGTTATGGACGCTAAAAAAGCATTGGTTGAAGTGGAAGGCGATATCGAAAAAGCGATTGAATTGCTTCGCGAAAAAGGTATGGCAAAAGCAGCTAAGAAAGCTGACCGTGTTGCTGCAGAAGGTTTGACTGGTGTTTATGTTGACGGTAACGTTGCAGCAGTTGTTGAAGTTAATGCTGAAACTGACTTCGTTGCGAAAAATGCTCAATTTGTTGAGTTGGTAAATGCAACAGCTAAAGCAATCGCTGAAGGAAAACCAGCTAACAACGAAGAAGCTCTTGCTTTGACAATGCCTTCAGGTGAAACTCTTGAATCAGCTTATGTGTCTGCAACAGCAACTATCGGAGAAAAAATCTCATTCCGTCGCTTTGCTTTGATTGAAAAAACAGATGCACAACACTTCGGAGCATACCAACACAACGGTGGACGTATCGGTGTTATCTCTGTAATCGAAGGTGGAGACGAAGCACTTGCTAAACAAATTTCAATGCACATCGCTGCTATGAAACCAACAGTTCTTTCATACAAAGAATTGGATGAGCAATTTGTTAAAGATGAGTTGGCACAATTGAACCACGTTATCGACCAAGATAATGAAAGCCGTGCTATGGTTGGTAAACCAGCTCTTCCACACTTGGCATACGGATCTAAAGCTCAATTGACTGATGAAGTAATCGCTCAAGCTGAAGAAGCTATCAAAGCTGAATTGGCTGCAGAAGGTAAACCAGAAAAAATCTGGGACAAAATCATCCCAGGTAAAATGGATCGCTTCATGCTTGACAACACTAAAGTTGACCAAGCTTACACACTGCTTGCACAAGTTTACATCATGGATGACAGCAAGACAGTTGAAGCTTACCTTGAATCAGTTAACGCTTCAGTAGTTGAGTTCGCTCGCTTTGAAGTTGGTGAAGGTATCGAAAAAGCTGCAAACGACTTTGAAGCAGAAGTTGCAGCTACAATGGCAGCAGCCTTGAATAACTAATAAAAAGTAAGGAAGCAAATCTGCTTCCTTTTCTTTTGTTGGAGGGGAACTCAGAGGAATCCCTTTGAAGGTAAACAAAAAGCCCCATACTCAGGGCTTAGTGTATTTAGGAGACTATACTTCAAACTCATAGAGAGCTGTAGATAGGTAACGCTCACCGTTATCTGGTGCGAGAGCAAGGACTTTTTTTCCTGCTCCAAGTTTTTTAGCAACTTCAATTGCTGCATAGATAGCTGCTGCAGAAGAAATACCTACCAAGAATCCTTCTTTTCCGCCAATCTCACGACCAAGTGTGAGAGCATTGTCTGAGGTTACGCGAACGATACCATCATAAGCTTCTGTATCAAGTGTTTCTGGGATGAATCCAGCAGAGATACCTTGAATTTTGTGAGGTCCTGGTTTTTCACCTGATAAGATTGCTGATTCATCTGCCTCAACTGCAAAAACTTGAATGTTTGAATTAGCAGCCTTAAGAGCATGAGAAACACCAGAAATAGTTCCTCCAGTACCAACACCGGCAACAAAGGCGTCTAAACCATCAGCTCCGAAATCAGCTAGAATTTCAGCTCCTGTTGTTCTTTCGTGAACCTCTGGGTTAGCTTGGTTATTAAACTGTAATGGTAGGAAACCATCACGCTCAGCAGCAATTTCCTGCGCTTTTGCAATCGCACCTTTCATTCCTTCGCTACCAGGAGTGAGGACTAGTTCAGCTCCATAAGCTTGGATAATTTTACGACGTTCCACGCTCATTGTTTCAGGCATAACGATGACAACTTTGTAACCTTTAGCGGCACCAACCCATGAGAGACCAATACCAGTGTTCCCACTAGTTGCTTCTACAATGGTAGAACCAGGTTTGAGTTTACCCTCTTGTTCTGCTTTTTCAATCATGCTTAGGGCGATACGGTCCTTAACTGACGATCCTGGGTTAAAAGCTTCAAGTTTTACATAAACATCTGCTGCACCTTCTGGTACAATGTTATTTAATTTAACAATCGGTGTTCTACCGATGAGTTCTGTGATATTGTTATAAATTGCCATATTAGCACCTCTTTATATAAGATGCTACTAGTATAACGCTAACTTTAACTTTTGTAAAATATAGAAATCCTATCGGAGTGATAGGATTTTTTTATATCAGTGATTCAAACCATTCATATTCAAACGATTATGATAAGCTAAGTCAAATAGATAGGTGTAAAGAGGTACAATATCAGTTTTCTTTGGAAATTCAAATTTGTGAGAATTAAAATGCTCATTGTGAGATTTTAAAAAGGCATTTTCTAAATAAGTAATCGTAATCTCGCTATCATCAATCCCAAGTCCAGCAGTTTCCATCTCAA
Organism: Streptococcus fermentans; assembly: GCF_040888305.1. Lineage (NCBI taxonomy): Bacteria > Bacillati > Bacillota > Bacilli > Lactobacillales > Streptococcaceae > Streptococcus > Streptococcus fermentans. The sequence goes on from NZ_JBFNFG010000005.1 coordinate 53,408, forward strand.
CATTGACGATGTTCATGAGGAAAATTGATTTGATAAACATCTTCCGTCCGGTTGCCCCTTGTTTATCTGTAAAGATGATTCGGATATTTGTAAAGATAATTGAGTCACGAATGAGTTTATATCCGCTTTGAATTTCTTCATTTTCTAATAAATATTGTCCAAACTCCTTGGTAAGAGCTTCTTTACTTTGCTCACTGAAGTTTCCAGCGAGTCCCTGAATTAATCTTCCAAAAGCCATATGATATTTCCTTTCTTTACGATAGGGTTACAGGTACTTCAACTTCACGTAAACCTTTGTCAGTTAGAGTAACTTTTCCATTGAAAAATTCAATGAGATCAGCCTTGATACCGTCTTTCTTTTCTTTATCAATGAAAATCATAGTGTCAACTTGATCTGTAAAGTTTGTCTCTAATTCTATGAGATTATGCTCTTTAAGAAAATTCCCATATTCTTGATACTGGGCATAGGTCATGTGAATCTGTATCCCTGCCTGCTCTTTGATTTCAATAATGCCAATTTCTTTAACTGCTAGGGCAACACTACCAGCATAAGCGCGTATCAAACCACCAGCCCCTAGTTTAATACCACCAAAATAACGAGTAACTACCACACAGACATTAGTAAGGTTGTGGTTTTCCAAAACTCCTAGCATAGGAATACCAGCAGTTCCACTAGGCTCTCCGTCATCACTGGTTCGCTTGATTTCACTACGTTCACCGACAATAAAGGCAGAGCAGTTATGAGTAGCTTTATAGTGTTCTTTTTTGATAGCTGTGATAAAATCACGAGCCTCTTCTTCACTATAGACACGCTTGGCATGACAGATAAAGCGTGATTTTTTAATTTCTTCTTGGACTTGACCGTCCTCTTTTATAGTTCTATATTCCATAATTTTATTGTACTAAAAAATAGCGTAAAGTTCTACATTTTACGAATAAAGAAATATGAAAGTCAATCCAAATTATCTCGGTCGCCTTTTTACGGAACAAGAATTAAGTCTTGAGGAGAGACAACGAGCAAAACAAATTCCATCCATAAAAAAAGAGAAGGGCCAACAATATTGTCAGCGTTGTGGTAGTCAGATAAAAGAAGAATGGTATTTGCCTGTTGGTGCTTTTTATTGTCGAGAATGCTTGATTATGAAGCGAATAAGAAGTGATCAAAAACTCTATTATTTTCCGCAAGAAAGGTTTCCACAGCAAGATGTACTAAAATGGTCAGGTCAACTGACTCCATTTCAAGAGCGGGTATCACAAGGACTCCTTCAGGCGGTAGATAAGAAGGAGGCTACCTTGGTACATGCAGTGACAGGAGCTGGTAAGACAGAGATGATTTACCAAGTTGTTGCCAAGGTGATTGATCAAGGTGGAGCTGTTTGTTTGGCCAGTCCACGAATTGATGTTTGCCTAGAGCTCCATAAACGACTACAAAATGATTTTGCATGTGATATTGCGCTACTACATGGGGAGTCGGATCCCTATTTTCGTACACCTTTAGTTGTAGCAACCACTCACCAACTATTAAAATTTTATCAAGCTTTTGATTTATTGATTGTGGATGAAGTGGATGCCTTTCCTTATGTTGATAATCCAGTGCTTTACCATGCTGTCAACAATTGTGTAAAGGAAAATGGATTGAGAATATTTTTAACAGCAACGTCAACAGATGAGTTAGATAGAAAAGTTAAACAAGGGGAGTTAAAGCGTCTCAGTTTACCTCGTCGCTTTCATGGAAATCCTCTCATTGTTCCCAAGCCAATCTGGTTATCGCATTTTAATAGATATTTAGAAAAAAATGGCTTACCTCCAAAATTAAAACTTTACATTGAGAAACAGAGAAAGACGGCCTATCCCTTACTAATCTTTGCCTCTGAGATTAAAAAGGGAGAAAAGCTAAAAGAAATTTTGCAGGAGAAGTTTCCGAATGAGAAAATAGGCTTTGTATCTTCAATCACAGAAGACCGATTAGAGCAGGTACAGGCCTTTCGAGATGGAAAGTTAACGATATTAATAAGCACAACTATATTAGAGCGTGGAGTTACCTTCCCTCGTGTAGATGTTTTTGTGGTGGAAGCCAATCATCAACTCTTTACCAAGTCAAGTTTAGTACAAATTGGTGGACGAGTTGGAAGAAGCATGGATCGTCCTACTGGAGAACTGATATTTTTCCATGACGGACCCAATCTGTCCATTAAGAAAGCCATAAAGGAGATCAAACAAATGAATCAGGAGGCAGGAGTATGAAGTGTTTATTGTGTGCTAAAAACTTGCAAAAAGAGATAACCTTTACTAACCTGCTCTGTTTTAAAAAGGAGGAGGAACTAGTCTGTGAATCCTGTATTTCGTCTTTCGAGAGCATTGGTGGTAATCATTGTCCGAGTTGTTTTAAAAAAGGTTTGTCAACTATTTGTCAAGATTGTCAATTTTGGTGTAAAAAAGGTGTAAATGTTGATCATAGAGCTCTTTATTCCTATAATCAGGCTATGAAAGAGTATTTTAGTCGCTATAAATTTGATGGTGATTATCTTCTTAGAAAGATATTTTCTGAGATATTGCAAAAAGAGTTAAAGAAGTATAAGAACTATCAGATTGTGATTGTTCCTCTGAGTGACCAGCGTTTAAAAAGCAGAGGCTTTAATCAAGTTGAAGGCCTGATGAAGGAGACAGGGTTAACATATCTTGATATTTTGGTTAAAAAAGAAGTGGAGGCTAGTTCTTCAAAAAATCGATCTGATCGTTTACTTACAGAGTTTCCATTTTTATTGAAAGATGGAGTGAAGCCCCCCAAAAATATCTTACTCTTTGATGATATTTATACAACTGGAACTACCTTGAATCGTCTTAAAAGTATGCTATTAGAGGCTGGTTGTCAGAATATTAAAACTTTTTCCCTCGCAAGATGAGGAAAAAGTTTGCAAAAAATTTATGAAAGCGTTATAATATAATTAGAAAAACAAATATGTTTAGAAAGAAGGTACTTATATGATTAAATATAGTATCCGTGGTGAAAACCTAGAAGTAACAGAAGCAATTCGTGATTATGTAGTTTCTAAACTCGAAAAGATCGAAAAATACTTCCAAGCAGACCAAGAATTGGATGCGCGTGTTAACTTGAAAGTTTATCGTGAAAAGACTGCTAAAGTAGAAGTAACCATTCCGCTTGGATCTATTACTCTTCGTGCAGAAGATATTTCTCAAGATATGTACGGTTCTATTGATTTGGTGACAGATAAGATTGAGCGTCAGATTCGTAAAAACAAAACTAAAATTGAACGTAAGAACAGAAATAAAGTATCTACAAGTCAACTCTTTACAGATGCTTTAGTTGAGGACTTAGATGTAGCACAACCAAAAGTTGTTCGTTCAAAACAAATTGATTTGAAACCAATGGATTTGGAAGAAGCTATCTTACAGATGGATTTATTGGGACATGACTTCTTTATCTATGTAGATGTTGAAGATGAAACAACAAACGTTATTTATCGTCGTGAAGATGGAGATATTGGTCTTCTAGAAGTTAAATAATCAAAAAAATTAGTCTTTGAAAGTGGTTTACACTAGTGTAAACCACTTTTTAGTTTGGATGTTTTACTATTATTTGAAAATAGTGTTTCCTCTTTAAAAGTCGCATTTTGGCTACATTTATGGTATAATAATGCGCAAGAGGTTTGTAATGAAAAAAAATGAAATAAATCCCTTTTTTATGTATCTGATTGCTATGGTAACCTTTACGATTATGACCATTTTGATTGTGTTAGTAAAGGATAATCTTATCACTATAGCAAGTCTATTTTTATTTATTGTATTCTATGTTCTGCTATTTAATTTCCAGAAAAAATATTACAAAAAAACAGATATCGAGCAAATCCAGTATGTCAATCATCAGGCTACGGATAGTTTGAGTGCTCTGTTGGAGCAAATGCCTGTCGGGGTTGTTAAATTAAATATGCACAGCAGTGAGATTGAATGGTTCAATCCCTATGCGGAATTAATTTTGACAACTGAGGATGGAGAAATTGATTTTCCTCAATTTCAAAAGATTTTAAAGAGTTCGATTTCTACTCCAGGGTCTTATGCCATTGTTGGGGAGAAACGTTATGCAGTGCATTTAGATAGAAATTCAGGTGTCTTATACTTTTTTGATGTTTCTGGTGAGTATGAGGCGACTGTTGAGCTTGTGACAAGTAGACCGGTAATCGGGATTATCTCAGTTGATAACTATGATGATTTGGAAAATGAAACGTCTGAATCAGACATTAGTCATATCAATAGTTTTGTTGCAAATTTTGTTTCAGAATTTGCTGGGAAACATGCCATGTTTTCTCGTAGAGTGAGTATGGATCGGTTTTATCTATTTACTGACTACACTGTACTTGGTCACTTGATGCAGGATAAGTTTTCTGTGATTGATACCTTTCGTGAAGAAGCCAAGCAACGGAGTTTACCACTAACGATGAGTATGGGAGTTTCCTATGGTGATGGGAATCATGATCAGATTGGGAAGGTGGCTCTTCTTAATCTCAACTTAGCTGAAGTTCGTGGTGGTGACCAAGTTGTCGTAAAAGAGAATGATGAAACTAAAAATCCAATCTACTTTGGAGGAGGTTCAGCTGCATCTGTTAAACGTACTCGGACACGAACTCGTGCCATGATGACAGCTATTTCAGATAAACTTAAAAGTGTCGATCGAGTTTTTGTGGTTGGTCATAAGAATCTGGATATGGATGCTCTTGGATCAGCGGTTGGAATGCAGTTGTTTTCGAGTAATGTACTGGAAGAGAGTTATGTGATTTATGAACCTACACAGATGTCTCCAGATATTGCTCGAGCGGTTAACTATTTGGAAGAGGAGGGTGTTTCAAAACTTCTTCCTTTAGGCCAGGCTATGACAATGGTTACCAAACGCTCCTTACTGGTGATGGTTGACCATTCTAAGACAGCTTTAACCTTATCCAAAGAGTTTTATGACTTGTTTACCCAGACGATTGTCATTGACCATCATCGTCGTGATCAAGATTTTCCAGATAATGCGGTTATTACCTATATTGAAAGTGGAGCAAGCAGTGCTAGTGAACTTGTAACTGAGTTGATTCAATTTCAAAACTCTAAGAAGAAACGTTTGAGTCGCATTCAGGCTAGTGTTCTTATGGGGGGAATGATGTTGGATACTAAAAATTTCACCTCTCGGGTAACTAGTCGAACTTTTGATGTTGCAAGTTATCTCAGAACGAGAGGGAGTGATAGCATTGTCATTCAGGAAATTTCGGCCACTGATTTTGAAGAATATCGATTAGTAAATGAGTTAATTTTACAAGGGCAAATGGTGCAGCCATCAATCCTGGTTGCTCAAGCTTTGGAGGATAAAGAGTACGATACGGTTGTTATTAGTAAGGCTGCTGACGCTATGCTTGCTATGTCTGGTATAGAGGCCAGCTTTGTACTTGCTAAGAATAGTCAAGGAGCAATCTCCATTTCTGCGCGAAGCAGAAGTAAGATCAATGTCCAACGAATTATGGAAGAGTTAGGTGGCGGTGGTCACTTTAACTTAGCTGCGGCACGTTTGACAGATATGAGCCTGCAAGAAGCAGGAGATAAACTGAAAACAGTTATTTTTAATGAAACAAAAGAAAAGGAGTCAGAAGAATGAAAGTAATCTTTTTAGCAGATGTTAAAGGTAAAGGAAAAAAAGGTGAAATTAAAGAAGTGCCAACTGGATATGCACAAAACTTTTTAATTAAGAAAAACCTTGCTAAGGAAGCTACAGCTCAAGCCATTGGTGAGTTGCGTGGTAAGCAAAAATCAGAAGAAAAAGCACATGCAGAGATGCTTGCAGAAGCTAAGGAAATTAAAGCGAAACTGGAAGCAGAGGAAACCATCGTTGAGTTTGTTGAAAAAGTTGGTCCAGATGGACGTACATTTGGATCTATTACCAACAAGAAAATTGCAGAAGAATTGCAAAAACAATTTGGTATTAAAATTGATAAACGCCACATTCAAGTTCAATCACCAATCCGAGCAGTTGGTTTGATTGATGTTCCGGTAAAGATTTATCAAGATGTGACAAGTGTAATCAATCTTCGTGTCAAGGAAGCTTAATTTACGATTGGTTGACAATATTGTAAAAGGAAGGAAAGTCTGATGGCAGAAGTTGAAGAACTGCGTGTTCAGCCTCAAGATATTCTGGCAGAACAATCTGTGTTGGGAGCCATTTTTATTGATGAGACTAAACTCGTTTTTGTCCGAGAATATATCGATTCACAGGACTTCTTTAAGTATGCTCACCGTTTGATTTTTCAAGCTATGGTTGATTTGTCTGATCGTGGAGATGCTATTGACGCAACCACAGTTCGGACTATACTAGATAGCCAGGGTGATTTACAAACTATCGGAGGCTTGTCTTATCTGGTTGAGATTGTCAATTCAGTTCCGACCTCTGCCAATGCGGAATACTATGCTAAAATTGTAGCAGAAAAGGCTATGCTTCGACGCCTAATCGCTAAGTTGACAGAGTCTGTAAACCTAGCCTATGAAGCTTCTCAACCTGCTGACGAAATTATTGCTCGTGCAGAAAAAGGTTTGATTGACGTCAGTGAGAATGCCAATCGAAATGGTTTTAAAAATATTCGCGATGTATTGAATATCAACTTTGGGAATTTAGAAGCTCGTTCGCAACAGACTTCAGATATCACGGGTATTGCGACGGGTTATCGAGATTTAGATCACATGACGACAGGTCTGCATGAGGAAGAATTGATTATTTTGGCAGCTCGTCCTGCGGTTGGTAAGACAGCCTTTGCTTTGAATATTGCGCAAAATATCGGAACCAAACTCGATAAGACAGTTGCTATTTTCTCTCTGGAAATGGGTGCTGAAAGTTTGGTCGATCGTATGTTGGCTGCGGAAGGCTTGGTAGAGTCACATTCTATCCGTACGGGTCAATTGACCGAGGAAGAATGGCGTAAGTATACGATTGCTCAGGGTAATCTGGCTAATGCAAGTATCTATATTGATGATACACCTGGGATTCGGATCACAGAAATTCGATCTCGTTCTCGTAAACTGGCTCAGGAAACAGGTAATCTAGGCTTGATTTTGATTGACTATCTTCAGCTTATCACTGGAACTGGTCGAGAAAATCGTCAACAAGAAGTATCTGAGATTTCCCGTCAGTTGAAAATCTTAGCAAAAGAACTCAAAGTTCCAGTTATAGCTCTTAGTCAGCTTTCTCGTGGTGTAGAGCAACGTCAAGATAAGAGACCAGTTTTGTCTGATATTCGTGAATCTGGGTCTATCGAGCAAGATGCTGATATCGTAGCTTTTCTCTATCGTGATGACTATTATGAGCGTGGTGGTGAAGAAGAGGAAGGCATTCCAAATAATAAAGTAGAAGTGATTATCGAGAAAAACCGTAGCGGTGCTCGCGGAACGGTAGAATTGATTTTCCAAAAAGAATATAATAAATTTTCAAGTATTTCGAAGATGGAGGAACCAAGATGACAGACGCATTTACAGATGTGGCTAAAATGAAAAAAATCAAAGAAGAAATTAAGGCGCATGAGGGACAAGTGGTAGAAATGACCTTAGAAAATGGTCGTAAACGCCAAAAAAATCGTTTAGGAAAACTGATTGAGGTTTATCCATCGCTCTTCATCGTTGAGTTTGGAAATGTTGAAGGAGACAAACAGGCTAATGTCTATGTTGAATCTTTCACCTATTCAGATATTTTAACAGAAAAGAACTTAATTCATTATTTAGATTAAGGATAATCATGAAAGTGGGAAGTTTCTCACTTTTTTCTTTTTCTTTCGAATGATATAGATGAGGTCAACCTCAAAAATCTAATTATTTGAAGGAGAATGAATGACATTTACTAAAGCAGGACATAAAAAGGGAACTTTTCTCAGAAAGACAGCTGTAGGATCAGCTTCACTATTACTAGCAGGAGCTTTTTTGTTTGGTGGAGGAACTGTTCATGCCAACCAGGCAAACAATGGATCACTGGCACGAGGAGATGATTATCCCTATTATTATAAAAATGGAAGTCAAAAAATTGATAAGTGGCGTATGTACTCGGGACAATGCACCTCTTTTGCTGCTTTTCGTTTAAGTAGTGTCAATGGTTTTGAACTACCGGCTGCTTATGGGAACGCTAATCAATGGGGTTATCAAGCCCAAAAAGAAGGCTATCGGGTGGACCAGCAACCAGCAATTGGTGCGATTGCTTGGAGTACAAGAGGGCAGTACGGTCACGTAGCCTGGGTATCTAATGTGATTGGAGACATGATTGAAATCGAGGAGTACAATTATGATTATACAGAAACATATCATCGTAGAATTGTAAAGGCGAGTTCTATGACTGGTTTTATTCACTTTAAAGATGTTGGGAATGCTAGTGTAGGGCATCATCAGTCTCTACTAGCATTCAGTGATACTCATCACTTCACAGAAAAATCAGCTATTATGGATCAGCCGACACTGACAGCTACTGTCATTGATTACTACGAAGCTGGAATGAGTGTTCATTATGATCAAACCTTTGAAAAAGAAGGATATAAATGGATTAGTTATATTTCACGAAGTGGAAACAGACGTTATATCCCCTTAACTAAAACAAGTAGTTCTAAAAATGGTTGGGAAAAAGAGGGAACAAGTTGGTACTACTATGACAATGGTCAAAAAGCAGTCGGTTGGAAGAAGATAAATGGGAACTGGTATCATTTGCAAGCTGATGGTAGAATGACGACAGGCTGGTTAAAAGATGGTTCGAATTGGTATTATCTGAAGTCATCTGGTGAAATGCAGACAGGTTGGTTAAAGGATAAGGGCATTTGGTATTATCTGGAAAGTTCTGGAGCTATGAAAACCAGTCAGTGGTTCCAGGTTTCAGGAAAACATTATTATGTAAATGCATCTGGAGAATTGGCAGTAAATACGACTATCGATGGATTTCAAGTTAATGCTGATGGAGTTCGAGTAGAAAAATCAGCCTCATAAGTGTTATTCAGCATTTGGGCTCTTCCTAATGGTATTTTTCCCTGCTTTCCTTTATAATGGGTGTATGGACAAGAAAAAATTATTACTAATTGACGGTTCTTCAGTTGCTTTCAGAGCATTCTTTGCGCTTTATCAGCAACTGGATCGTTTTAAAAATGACAATGGACTTCATACCAATGCAATCTACGGTTTTCACCTGATGCTAAATCATCTGTTGGAGCGTATTCAACCGAGTCATATCTTGGTTGCTTTTGATGCGGGGAAGACGACTTTCCGTACAGAGATGTATGCAGATTATAAGGGTGGTCGTGCCAAGACTCCGGATGAGTTTCGGGAGCAATTTCCTTTTATCCGTGAGTTGCTAGACCATCTGGGGATTCGCCATTATGAGTTGGCCCAGTATGAAGCAGATGATATCATTGGTACCCTGGGTCGCTTGGCTGAAAAGGAATCTTTTGATGTAACTATCGTCAGTGGAGACAAGGATTTAATTCAGTTGACGGATGAGCATACGGTGGTTGAGATTTCCAAGAAAGGTGTAGCTGAGTTTGAGGCATTTACACCGGATTATCTCATGGAAAAGATGGGGATTACCCCAGCTCAGTTTATTGATCTTAAGGCCCTTATGGGGGATAAGTCTGATAATATCCCTGGGGTGACCAAGATTGGTGAAAAGACTGGGATCAAGCTTTTGCTTGAACATGGATCGCTGGAAGGTATTTATGAAAATATCGATGGCATGAAGGCTTCCAAGATGAAGGAAAATCTCATAAATGACAAGGAACAAGCCTTCCTGTCAAAAACACTAGCGACCATTGATACGAAAGCGCCGATTGAGATTGGACTGGATGATTTGGTTTATAGCGGTCCAGATGTGGAAAATCTTGGGAAATTCTACGATGAGATGGGCTTTAAACAACTCAAGCAGGCTTTAAATGTATCATCAGCTGATGTGGCTGAGAGTTTGGACTTTACTATGGTTGACAAATTCAGTCAAGATATGCTAAGTGCGGACTCCATCTTCCACTTTGAACTCTTTGGAGAAAACTACCATACAGATGACTTGATTGGCTTTGCCTGGTCTTGCGGAGACAAACTCTATGCTACAGATAAGCTGGAACTTCTGCAGGAGCCGATTCTTAAGGATTTTCTAGAAAAAACACCTCTGAAAGTATACGACTTTAAGAAAGCAAAAGTCCTCTTAAATCGCTTTGGTTTGGACTTGCAGGCTCCTGCTTTTGACAGTCGTTTGGCCAAATACCTTCTCTCTACTGTCGAGAATAATGAAATTTCAACTATTGCTAGTCTCTATGGTCAAACTTACCTAGTCGATGATGAAACCTTCTACGGTAAAGGTGTCAAAAAAGCTATCCCAGAGCGAGAGAAACTCTTGGAACACTTGGCTCGTAAGGTTGCTGTATTAGTTGAGACGGAGCCTGTCTTACTTGAAAAATTAAGCGAAAACGGACAATTGGACCTCCTTTATGACATGGAGCAACCTCTAGCCTTTGTCCTTGCTAAGATGGAAATCGCTGGGATTAAGGTCAAAAAAGAAACACTTCTTGAGATGCAAGCTGAAAATGAGCTTGTCATTGAAAAGCTGACGCAAGAGATTTATGAGCTGGCTGGTGAAGAGTTTAATATCAATTCACCTAAGCAATTGGGCGTCCTTCTTTTTGAAAAACTAGGTCTCCCTCTAGAATATACCAAGAAAACCAAGACAGGTTACTCGACAGCAGTAGATGTCTTGGAGCGTCTAGCTCCGATTGCCCCAATCGTCAAGAAAATTCTCGACTACCGTCAGATTGCTAAGATTCAATCCACTTATGTGATTGGCTTACAGGACTGGATTTTAGCTGATGGCAAGATTCACACGCGCTATGTGCAAGATTTGACTCAGACAGGTCGTCTGTCTAGTGTGGATCCAAACTTGCAAAATATCCCTGTTCGTTTGGAACAAGGGCGCCTCATTCGTAAGGCTTTCGTGCCAGAATGGGAGGACAGTGTCCTTCTCAGCTCGGACTATTCACAGATTGAGCTACGAGTTTTGGCCCATATTTCTAAAGATGAGCACTTGATTAAGGCCTTCCAAGAGGGAGCTGACATCCATACCTCAACAGCCATGCGGGTCTTTGGAATTGAATGTCCTGAGGATGTGACTCCAAACGACCGTCGCAATGCTAAGGCTGTGAACTTTGGAGTGGTCTACGGAATTTCAGACTTTGGTTTATCGAATAATCTGGGCATCAGCCGTAAAGAGGCTAAGGCTTACATTGATACCTACTTTGAACGTTTCCCAGGTATTAAAAACTACATGGATGAAGTGGTGCGTGAGGCGCGTGATAAAGGTTATGTAGAGACTCTCTTCAAACGTCGCCGTGAGTTGCCAGATATCAATTCACGTAACTTTAACATTCGTGGTTTTGCGGAACGTACAGCTATCAACTCACCTATCCAAGGATCAGCTGCAGATATTCTCAAAATCGCTATGATTCAGCTAGATAAAGCCTTGGTAGAGGGTGGTTATAAAACCAAGATGCTGCTACAAGTACACGATGAAATCGTTCTTGAAGTTCCTAAATCTGAATTAGCTGCCATCAAAAAACTCGTCAAGCAAACCATGGAAGAAGCTATTCAACTAAGTGTGCCCCTGATTGCTGATGAAAATGAAGGCGTGACTTGGTATGAAGCCAAATAAAAAATAGACTATTAGACAAAAAGAAATCCCCTTGAACGCTACTGTTCAAAGGGATTTTTCTTTCAGGGAAAGACAAAAGTGAAACTATCTAGCTAATAGTAGGATTTATTTGATTTGTTTCTTTTGTTCTTTTTTGGCAAGTACTGGTAGAATAACTCCCAGACCAATCAGAATAATTGGTGTCAAGATATTTGTAAGCAGAGAGAATTGCCAAGCAGTTGGATTCTCAGTATAGCTGATTTTTGGAACCATACCTAGGATACAAGCAAAGGCAGTGAAGAGGAAGCACCAAGTACCGATAACAAAGCCAATTTTAGGATTATTCACAAACTTGTATTCGGCATTTTTGTATGTTTTCCAAGCGCGATTAAGCATCATGTAGGCAAGGAATACCCAGAGATAACGCATTGGCATTACGATAGAATTGAGGTTGGTCATCCATTTTACAAGTCCGTCAATTTCCTGAATACCAAAAATTGGAAGGATGATGATAAGGCTAACGAGGACACCTGTAAGGAGGTAACCGTTAATGAGGACACCTTTTTCAGTACGTTTACGAAGCCAGCTTGGGATGTAGTTTTCGTCAGCGTTATTGAGTAGGATTTGTAATGGTGCGTCAATAGAGAAGGCAAGTGCCGCGATTTGTCCGACCATATTTGTAAGAGCGTAAATCACAACGAAAAGATTTCCAACTCCCCAAGAATTTCCTAACATTTGGAAGGCTTGATAAGCACCATTACGCATGAGGTCTTCAGGGATGTTATTACCATCAAATAGCATTCCCATTGCAACTGAACCAAGGATAGCAGAGAGTCCTACCATGATTGCCATGACAATCATGCCTTTTGGAAATTCTTTTGCAGGATTGCGAGTTTGATTCACATAAGGGGAAATTTTTTCACAACCACCAACTGCAAAGACCAGTAGTGAGATGGTTGTAAAATAAGAAAAATCAAAGTTTGGAATGTAGGTGCTCAGCTGATCCATGTGTGGTGTCGCAAACTGAATATCTGGCTTGATGAAAGGCAGACCGACAGCCAAAAGCACAAAGAGTAAAGACATAATCAACATGGCACTTCCTGCCAAGCTACCAATGACTTTCAGTGTTGTCAATCCTTTTGTAGAAAGGTAGAGGAAAAGTCCAAAGATTAGTAAACAGAGAATAACAATCCAGTGGATGTCAATCTGTTTTAGAAACTGTCCGTTACCTTGTAAGGCCCATCCAAGCGGAATCAGGATTCCTTGAGGTTTTTGTGCAAGATAAGGGATATGCACAACCCAGTAGGTCCAAGCGGCAAAGTAGGCGAGACGTTTGGTTGATGTTTTTTCAACCCAGTCACTAACACCGCTTCCGCTTTCCTTAAAGGTAGAACCTAGTTGTCCGACGATGAGTGAATATGGGATAAAGTAGAGTGCGAGGATTAAAACCCAAGATACGACTACTGAAATCCCCTGTTGAGAATAGTTGTTGACGACGTTTCCTAGCCCCCAAACCATGTTGAAGGCAATCAGAGAAACCATCAGCCAATTAAGTTGGTGTTGATCTTTTTTCATAATGTCTCCTTTTCTATTAGTATCAGTATATCATGTTTTTTTGAAAGCGCCTAACATAATTCGAAATTTCCTATAAAAAATGTAGGAGGATTTATCAGATGGAGTTTGTACTTGAGTAAAAGTTATACACAATCTGTGGATAACTTTGTGAAATAAAAAATTGTTTTCCAAATGTTAGTTTAGAAAAAAGAGATAGAATGTGTGAGTTGGGTACTAAGCTAGTCGGTTATAAAGACTGATAGAACAGTCTATTGAGGGTGTTTTACTTTAGAATGTCAAAAAAATGGTTGAGAGAAATCGTTTGGAAGTACATGAAATTGATTTGAAAGTTGATTGAAAGTTATGCACAATCTGTGGATAACTTTGTGGAAGATTTACTATAAATCAGAAAATCCCCTTGTACATGACAAGGGGATTTGATCGATTAGTGATTTGGTAACCAGCTGAGGGTAAAGTTGAGAGTTTGAGCATCTAGCAAATCCTGGTGACGGATACTCTGAACTTCTTTCTCATCCAGTTGACAGTTTTTTACAAAGTGGAAGTGTTCATGATTTTGTTGTGTACGAATATCAAGCCACTGATTTTTATCTGCCAGATAGACACGAAGGTGGTCAAAGAGTGGAATCCCAAGGTCATATCTTGCTTTTCCTGGGCAGGTCGGGTAAAGTCCAAGGGCAGACCAGACATACCAGGCAGATAGACTACCGTTATCCTCATCTCCTGGATAAGCATTCCAGCCAGCTCGAAAGGCTTTTTGACGGAGAGTCTTGATTAAGAGACTGGTGTATTGAGGATAATTGCTATAGCGGAAGAGATAAGGGATATGGAAACTTGGTTGGTTTGAAATGGCTAGTTGACCAAAAGGTGCAGTTGCCATTTCGCTCATCTCGTGAATTTCATATCCATAACCCGTCGTTTCAAAGAGCGGTAAACTTTGACAAGATTTTAAGAGATAGTTGCTAAAGACTTCTTTTCCACCCATTAGTTGACTAAGTCCAGAAATATCGTGTAAGACACCGAGACTGGCTTGGATGGCTGAACACTCAGCATAATCACGGCCCCAACTATAAGGAGAAAAGTCAGGGCGGAAGTTGCCATCTACATCACGCGCCCTCATATATCCTGTCTCAGGATCAAAGAGGTTTTGATAATTCTTAGCATATTGGGAATAGGTTTGGGCTAGCTCTTCATGACCCAATTTTGCTGCGCAAGTAGAGATACAAAAATCACTATAGGCATAGTCCAGTGTATGACTGACACTTTCATGGAAATCTGTAGATAGATAGCCTAGCTCTTGGTATTGGGCCATACCATGGCGTCCGTTGATAGCTTTTAGATCAGCCTTAGTCGCAGTTTCAAGCATAGCTTTGAGAAATTCCTCCTCAAGTTCAGGCGCCATATCTTTACAAGCACTATCTGCAATCAGACCATCAATCAAGGTGCCAGGCATCATTCCTCTTTCGTCAGGGGCAAGCCACTTAGGCAGATATCCAGTATCACGATAGCTATTGAGGAAGCCCTCAAGAAATTGGCGATAGTATTCCGGAATAATCAAGGCAAAGAGTGGGAAAGAAGTGCGGAAGGTATCCCAGAAACCATTGTTGGTAAAGAGAAGACCTGGTTTAACTGTTCCTGAAGCGAGGTCCATATGGATGCTTTCACCCTGCTCATTTACCTCATAAAATGTTTGCGGGAAGAGGAAAAGCCTGTAGAGGCAGTGGTCAAAAAATGTTCGGTCTACTGGACCAGTTTCCACGACATCAAAGCGACCTAGAAGATTTTCCCAATTTGTCTTGGCGTCTTGTTTTGTTTCTTCAAAATCCTGTTTAGGAAGATTAAAGAGGGCCTGTTCTTTGGAAATAAAGGAAGTTGCTAGTTGAACCTGATCTTCTGCTCCAGCGAAATCAATACGCAAGTCCTGTCCCTCTTGCTTGATAGATAGAATATCCTTAGAGGATGCGAGAGCAGTATACATGACGAGAGGGCTTTTATTGGTTTCGGTTTCACCTTCTTGTCTCAAGGTCATAGTTCGGTTATCGACTTGTTCAACTGTCAGTTCATCTGCTGCGTGAAGATAGAGGGAGAGGGCTTTTCCTTGTATCTGTCTTAGATGAATAGAAGCTCCATAGCAAGTAGGACTTAGCTGCGTTTCAATCTGATAACGCTCAGAAAAAATCTTTAGAAAATGAGGATTAAAAATAGCACGTTCAAGATTATAAGAAGATTGACGATGAAAGAGAGTATCGCCGCTGATTTCTCCTGTAATTGGTGTCAGCAAGAGCCAGGAGTAATCGCCAATCCAAGGGCTAGGCTGGTGGGTTAGTCGGATACCCTGAAAGATAGGAAGATGGGGGTCAAAAAACCATGATCCTTCCTGGTCACTAGTCTGGGGTACAAAGTAATTCATGCCAAAAGGCACACCGGTATAAGGTAATGTATTCCCCCGTGAAAAAGCATGTTTACTGGCTGTTCCAAAACGCGTATCAATGGTTTCAAGTATAGGTTTCATAGTAATTCCTTCAGTAGTTTTCTACATTATAACAGAAAAAGGAGACTTTTAGAAAGCGACTTCAAAATATAACAATTTTGTAGAAAAATGACTAACATTTGTGTATATATTTTCTGGACTAAAAGCTATATACTGAAAATGAAAATTTGTTTGAAAGAGGCAAAATAGTTTATGGTTTATTCAAAAGAAATTGTTAGAGAGTGGCTAGATGAGGTAGCAGAGCGTGCTAAAGATCATCCTGAATGGGTAGATATTTTTGAACGTTGCTATACAGACACTTTAGACAATACAGTTGAAATCTTGGAAGACGGCTCAACTTTTGTACTGACAGGCGATATCCCAGCTATGTGGCTTCGTGACTCAACTGCTCAGCTGAGACCTTACCTCCATGTGGCTAAAAGAGATCCTCGTTTACGTCAAACCATTGCTGGGTTGGTCAAACGACAGATGACCTTGATTCTCAAAGATCCCTATGCCAACTCCTTCAACATTGAAGAGAACTGGAAGGGGCACCACGAGACAGACCATACAGACCTCAATGGCTGGATTTGGGAGCGTAAGTATGAAGTGGATTCGCTTTGCTACCCTTTGCAGTTGGCTTATCTTCTCTGGAAAGAAACTGGAGAAACTAGTCAATTTGATGAAACCTTTGTTACAGCGACTAAGGAAATCCTTCATCTCTGGACGGTGGAACAAGATCATAAGAATTCGCCTTATCGCTTCGTCCGTGATACTGATCGTAAGGAAGATACCTTGGTAAATGACGGCTTTGGGCCAGACTTTGCTGTGACAGGGATGACCTGGTCAGCCTTTCGTCCAAGTGATGACTGCTGTCAGTATAGCTACTTGATTCCTTCCAATATGTTTGCAGTGGTTGTCTTGGGTTATGTCCAGGAAATCTTTGCAGAATTAAATCTAGTAGATAGCGAAAGTATTATTGCTGATGCCAAACGTCTCCAAACTGAGATTCAAGAAGGGATCGAAAACTACGCCTACACCACTAACAGCAAGGGTGAAAAGATTTACGCCTTTGAAATAGATGGTTTAGGAAATGCTAGCATCATGGACGACCCTAACGTGCCAAGTTTGTTAGCTGCTCCATATCTGGGTTACTGTGATGTCAATGACGAAGTTTATCAAGCCACTCGTCGCACCATTCTGAGTCCTGAAAATCCATACTTCTACCAAGGAGAGTACGCAAGTGGACTCGGAAGTTCACATACCTTCTACCGCTATATCTGGCCGATTGCCCTTTCTATCCAAGGATTGACAGCTACCGATAAAGCTGAGAAAAAATTCTTGCTGGATCAGCTCGTTGCCTGCGATGGTGGAACAGGTGTGATGCACGAAAGCTTCCACGTAGATGATCCGACCCTCTACTCACGCGAATGGTTCTCATGGGCCAACATGATGTTCTGCGAATTGGTTTTGGATTACTTGGATATTCGCTAATACTCTTCGAAAATCAAATTTAAACCACGTCAGCTTCGCCTTGCCGTAGGTATGGTTACTGACTTCGTCAGTTTATCCACAACCTCAAAGCAGTGCTTTGAGCAGCCTGCGGCTAGCTTCCTAGTTTGCTCTTTGATTTTCATTGAGTATAAGGAGCACGCTTTAGCTTCACTGATTCTTGTTAGAATTACAAGTTTATATTTAAAACATTAAAAATTTAAGTTAGAATGAGGTTTTACTCATGGAAAATGTTGTTGTACATATCATCTCTCACAGCCACTGGGATCGTGAGTGGTATTTACCGTTTGAAAGTCACCGTATGCAATTGGTGGAACTTTTTGACAATCTGTTTGATCTTTTTGAAAATGACCCTGAATTCAAGAGTTTCCACTTGGATGGACAAACCATTGTCCTTGATGACTATTTAGAAATTCACCCTGAAAACCGCGACAAGGTGCAGCGCTATATCGACGAAGGCAAGCTTAAGATTGGTCCATTCTATATCTTGCAGGATGATTATTTGATCTCCAGCGAAGCTAACGTCCGCAATACTTTGATTGGCCAAGCTGAATGTGCCAAATGGGGCAAATCTACTCAAATTGGTTACTTCCCAGATACCTTTGGAAATATGGGGCAAGCACCTCAAATCCTTCAAAAATCGGGTATCCACGTAGCAGCCTTTGGTCGTGGTGTGAAGCCAATCGGATTTGACAACCAAGTCCTTGAAGATGAGCAGTTCACCTCTCAATTTTCAGAAATGTACTGGCAGGGAGCTGATGGTAGCCGTGTGCTTGGTATTCTCTTTGCTAACTGGTACAGTAACGGGAACGAAATTCCAGTGGATAAAGATGAAGCTTTGGCTTTCTGGAAACAAAAATTGGCAGACGTACGTGACTATGCTTCTACTAACCAATGGTTGATGATGAATGGTTGTGACCACCAACCAGTACAGAGAAATATTAGTGAAGCTATTCGTGTGGCCAATGAACTCTTCCCAGACGTGACCTTTATTCACAGCTCCTTTGATGAATACGTTCAAGCAGTGGAAAGTGCACTTCCTGAACACCTATCAACAGTTACAGGTGAGTTGACTAGCCAAGAAACAGATGGTTGGTACACTCTTGCTAACACCTCTTCTTCACGTATTTATCTCAAACAAGCCTTCCAAGAAAACAGCAATTTGTTGGAGCAAGTAGTAGAACCTTTGACCATCATCACTGGTGGACATAACCACAAGGATCAATTAACCTATGCTTGGAAAGTGCTTTTGCAAAATGCACCACATGATAGTATCTGTGGATGCAGTATTGACGAAGTTCACCGTGAAATGGAAACTCGTTTTGCAAAGGTTAATCAAGTCGGGAATTTTGTTAAGAGTAACCTTCTCAATGAGTGGAAACATAAAATAGCAACTCACGAAGCGCAAAGTGATCACCTCTTTACCGTTGTCAACACAGCTTTAAATGACAAGGTTGATACAGTCAGTGTTGTAGTGGATGTTGTGACTTGTGATTTCAAAGAATTGCATCCAACAGAAGGCTACAAGAAGATGGCAGCTGTGACCTTGCCAGACTACCATATTGAAGATTTGGATGGCCATGTCCTTGAAGCCAAGATTGAAGACTTGGGAGCAAGTTTTGGTTATACTTTACCTAAGGATAAATTCCGCCAACCATATATTGCACGTCAAGTGCGCGTGACAATCCCAGTCCACCTTGCTCCGCTTTCTTGGACAAGCTTCCAATTGGTTGAAGGTCAAGTAAATCACCGTGATGGTATTTACCAAAATGGAGTCATTGATACACCATTCGTAACTGTGAGTGTAGATGAAGGAATTACAGTTTACGACAAGACTACAAACGAAGCTTACGAAGACTTTATCCAATTTGAGGATCGTGGAGATATCGGTAACGAGTACATTTACTTCCAGCCGAAAGGAACTGAGCCAATCTACGCTCAACTGAAAGGTTATGAAGTCTTAGAAAACAATGCTCGCTATGCTAAGGTTTTGCTCAAACATGACTTGACCATTCCAGTCAGTGCAGATGAAAAATTGGATGCGGAGCAAAGAGGTATCATCGAGTTCATGAAACGAGATGCAGGTCGTTCAGAAGAGTTGACAACCATTCCTCTTGAAACTGAGATGACAGTCTTTGTGGACAATCCACAGATTCGCTTCAAGACTCGCTTTACCAATACAGCCAAAGACCACCGCATTCGTCTCTTGGTCAAAACTCATAACACACGCCCAAGTAACGATTCTGAAAGCATCTATGAAGTTGTAACAAGACCAAATAAACCAGCAGCTTCTTGGGAAAATCCTGAAAATCCACAACACCAACAAGCCTTTGTCAGCTTGTATGATGATGTTAAAGGGGTGACAGTAGCCAATAAAGGATTGCACGAATACGAAATCCTTGAGGACGATACCATGGCTGTAACCCTTCTCCGTGCTTCAGGTGAGCTAGGTGACTGGGGCTACTTCCCAACACCAGAAGCCCAGTGCTTGCGCGATATTGAAGTTGAGTTTGCAGTAGAATGCCATCAAGCAGGGGAACGCTTCTCAGCCTTCCGTCGTGCAAAAGCCTTCCAGGTGCCATTTACAGCTCTTCAAGTTGCAAAACAAGAAGGTAGCGTTGCTGCAACAGGTAGTCTCTTCAACCATGCAGCACTGAACTTGCCACAAGTCTGCCCAACAGCCTTTAAAGTTGCTGAAAATGAAGAAGGATACGTCCTTCGTTACTACAATATGAGTCAAGAAAATGTCCGCGTGTCTGAAAAACAACAAACTATTCTTGATTTGCTAGAACGCCCATATCCAGTTCATTCAGGACTATTGGCATCACAGGAAATTCGTACAGAATTCATTCAAAAAGAAGAAATTTAATTTCAACAAGAAAACATAAACAGAAAGGAGGAGCGAAAAAGTAAGAACCAACTGCTGATTCGCTCCTTTTTACAGGTGAAAGCCATGACCCTTGCAACCATTGATATTGGAGGGACTGGAATTAAGTTTGCCAGTCTAACTCCTGATGGAAAGATTTTAGATAAGGCTAGCACACCAACTCCAGAGACTCTGGAAGAGTTGCTAGCTTGGGTGGACCAACGTTTGTCAGAACGTGACTATCGTGGGATTGCTATGAGCGTTCCAGGAGCCGTTAATCAAGAAACAGGTGTGATTGAGGGAATCAGTGCTATTCCATACATTCATGGTTTTTCATGGTATGAGGCGCTTGCTCATCACAAGCTTCCTGTCCATCTAGAAAATGATGCCAACTGTGTTGGACTTAGTGAACTGCTAGCTCATCCTGAGATTGAAAATGCAGCCTGTGTCGTGATTGGGACAGGAATCGGTGGCGCTATGATTATCAATGGCAAGCTACACCGTGGTCGCCATGGTTTGGGCGGTGAGTTTGGCTACATGACCACCATCGAACCAGCAGAAAAACTCAACAACTGGTCGCAACTAGCATCAACAGGAAATATGGTTCGTTACGTCATTGAAAAATCAGGTCAATCTGACTGGGATGGCCGCAAGGTGTACCAAGAGGCTGCGGCAGGAAATGCCCTTTGCCAAGAAGCCATTGAGCGTATGAATCGTAATCTAGCTCAAGGGCTACTCAATATCCAGTATCTCATCGACCCAGATGTGATTAGCCTAGGTGGCTCTATCAGTCAGAACCCTGATTTTATCAAGGGTGTGCACAAAGCAGTAGACTCCTTTGTGGAAAGATATGAAGAATATACAATTGCTCCAGTCATTCAAGCTTGCACTTATCACGCAGATGCTAATCTCTACGGTGCCCTTGTCAACTGGTTACAGGAGGAAAACCAATGGTAAGATTTACAGGACTTAGTCCCAAACAAGTCCAAACTATCGAAATATTAAAAAATCACATTTCTCTACCAGATGTAGAAGTGGCAGTCGCTCAGTCTGACCAAGCTTCTATTTCTATCAAGGGTGAGGGTGGCCACTATCAATTGACCTACCGTAAACCTCATCAACTCTACCGTGCCTTGTCTGTGCTCGCAACAGCTTTAGCAGAAGGGGACAAGGTAGAGATTGAAGAGCAGGCGGCCTATGAAGATTTAGCCTATATGGCGGACTGTTCGCGCAATGCCGTGCTCAATGTCGCATCTGCCAAACAGATGATTGAAGTCTTGGCTCTCATGGGTTATTCAACCTTTGAGCTCTACATGGAAGACACTTATCAAATCGAGGGACAACCTTACTTTGGTTATTTCCGTGGAGCATACTCAGCTGAAGAGTTACAGGAAATTGAAGCCTACGCTCATCAGTTTGATATGACTTTTGTCCCATGCATCCAGACCTTGGCTCACTTATCAGCCTTTGTCAAATGGGGTGTCAAAGAAGTGCAGCAACTTCGTGATGTAGAGGACATTCTCCTCATCGGTGAAGAAAAGGTTTATGATTTGATTGACGGAATGTTTGCGACTTTGTCTAAGCTACAAACACGCAAGGTCAATATCGGCATGGACGAAGCTCACTTGGTTGGTTTGGGACGCTATCTCATCTTAAACGGTGTTGTGGACCGTAGCCTCCTCATGTGCCAACATTTGGAGCGCGTGCTGGATATTGCAGACAAGTATGGTTTCCACTGCCAGATGTGGAGCGATATGTTCTTCAAACTCATGTCAGCAGATGGCCAGTACGACCGTGATGTGGAAATTCCAGAGGAAACGCGCGTTTACCTAGACCGTCTAAAAGACCGTGTGACCTTGGTTTACTGGGATTATTATCAGGATAGCGAAGAAAAATACAACCGTAACTTCGGTAATCACCACAAGATTAGTCAGGATATCGCCTTTGCAGGTGGTGCTTGGAAGTGGATTGGTTTCACCCCTCATAACCATTTCAGTCGTCTCATTGCTCTTGAAGCAAACAAAGCCTGCCGTGCCAATCAGATCAAAGAAGTCATCGTGACAGGTTGGGGGGACAATGGTGGGGAAACTGCCCAATTCTCGATCCTACCGAGCTTACAAATCTGGGCAGAACTCAGCTATCGCAATGATTTAGAGCGTTTGTCAGATCACTTCAAGACTAATACAGGTCTATCAGTTGAGGACTTTATGCAACTTGATCTTGCCAACCTCTTACCAGACCTACCACGTAATCTCAGCGGGATCAACCCCAACCGCTATGTCTTTTATCAGGATGTTCTTTGCCCAATTCTTGATAAGCACATGACTCCTGAACAGGACAAGCCTCACTTTGCCCAAGCAGCTAAAACTCTCTCTGACATTAAAGAGAAAGCTGGGAACTATGCCTATCTCTTTGAGACTCAGGCCCAGTTGAATGCTATTTTAAGCAGTAAAGTGGATGTAGGACGACGCATTCGTGAGGCTTATCAAGAGGATGATAAAGACAGCTTGCAACAAATCGCTAGAGAAGAACTGCCAAAACTCAGAAGCCAGATTGAAAACTTCCACAAGCTCTTTAGCCAGCAATGGTTGAAAGAAAACAAGGTCTTTGGCTTGGATACAGTAGATATTCGTATGGGTGGGCTCTTGCAGCGAATTAAGCGAGCAGAAAGCCGTATCGAGGCTTATTTGGCTGGTCAAATTGACCGCATCGAAGAATTAGAAGTCGAAATTCTTCCATTTACTGACTTCTACGCAGATAAGGACTTCGCAGCAACGACAGCCAACCAGTGGCATACTATTGCGACAGCTTCGACTATTTATACAACCTAGAAAAACTCTATTCAGGAAGAAAGTTTCTCGTGAAACCTATTCTTATATAAAAAAGTTCTCCACATAAAATAATTTGTGGAGTTTTTTCTATAATTAGTAGTTTAAACTATCCTTAAAATAAGAGTATACTATTTTTGTAAACGTTATCAAATCTAAAAATTGTGAGATTATCAAGTTTTAGAAAAATAAAAAGGGAGGAAATTATGAACAAGTTTTCAAAAACTTTGAGAGATAATTGGATTTTTCTCTTAATGGTTTTACCAGGGACATTATGGTTGATTTTATTCTTCTACATCCCAGTATTTGGAAATGTGGTTGCCTTCAAAGACTACCATATGACTGGTGAAGGATTCGTTCACAGTATTATAAATAGTAAATGGGTCGGACTAGATAACTTTAAATTCTTGTTTAGTTCCAAAGATGCCTTTGTCATCACTCGAAACACTGTCCTTTACAACCTTGGATTTATCTTTATCGGTTTGATCGTGTCAGTTGGTATCGCTATTATCCTTAGTGAACTTCGCTCTAAGCAAATGGTTAAAATCTACCAAACATCTATGTTATTCCCTTACTTCCTATCTTGGGTTATCATCAGTTTCTTTACAGATGCTTTCCTAAATATCGATAAAGGGCTTATTAACCACACCTTAGAAGCTCTTGGCATGAAGGGGATTAACTTCTACGCTGACATCAGTATCTGGCCTTATCTTCTCCTCTTCCTAGGAATTTGGAAAGGCTTTGGATACAGTAGTGTTATGTACTATGCAACAATCATGGGTATTGATCCAACCTACTACGAAGCAGCAACAGTGGACGGTGCTAGCAAATGGCAACGTATCCGCAACGTAACCATCCCTCAGTTAACACCACTTGTGACAGTATTGACCATCCTTGCAGTCGGAAACATCTTCCGTGCAGACTTCGGTCTCTTCTACCAAATCCCTCACAACGCTGGTCAGCTCTATAGCGTAACAAACGTATTGGACGTCTACGTCTTTAACGGTTTGACTCAGACAGCAGATATCGGTATGGCATCAGCAGCCGGTCTCTATCAGTCAGTCGTCGGTTTGATTCTGGTTATTCTATCAAACTTACTTGCAAGACGTGTTGATCCTAACTCAGCACTATTCTAGAAAGGAGGAGCATATGGCAAAAAAAATTCAAAAAGAAAAAATTGATAATGTTGGCATACACTCCTTCAGCAAGAAAGCAGATATCTTCTTTAGTATCATTTCTGGTTTGCTGGCCTTCTCTTGTATCTTGCCTTTCATCTTTGTCATCATTATCTCAGTTACAGATGAGAAGAGTATCGTTCAATATGGATATAGCTTCTTCCCATCACAGTTTGGCTTAGATGGTTTTGAGTTTTTGGCTCAGTTCAAAGATAAGATTTTACAAGCACTCTTTATCTCAGTGTTTGTGACAGTTGTCGGTACATTGACAAACGTCTTTATCACGACAACTTACGCTTATGCCATCTCACGTTCAACATTTAAGTATCGTAAATTCTTTACAATCTTCGCTCTTCTTAGTATGTTGTTCAACGCTGGTTTGGTACCAGGCTATATCGTAGTGACACAATTGCTTCACCTTGGTGATACCATTTGGGCCTTGATTGTTCCAATGCTTCTATCACCATTTAACATCATGTTGATGCGTTCTTTCTTCAAGAAAACCATCCCGGAAGCAATCCTCGAATCAGCTCGTATCGATGGAGCTAGTGAAGCTCGTATCTTCTTCCAAATCTGTTTGCCACTGTCATTACCAGGTATCGCAACGATCACACTATTGACAGCGCTTGGCTTCTGGAATGACTGGTTTAACGCCCTTCTTTACATCAAGAGTGATAACTTGTATCCGTTGCAATATTTGCTTATGCAAATTCAAAACAACATGGATTACATTGCTAAGTCAGTTGGTATGTCAGGACAACTTGCGGTTGCCCTACCAAAAGAAACAGGTCGTATGGCTATGGTCGTAGTTGCGACTGTTCCGATTGCGATCCTCTACCCATTCTTCCAACGCTACTTTGTAAAAGGTTTGACTATCGGTGGTGTTAAAGAGTAAGGATATTTAAGAAACAATGTTTCTTTTCTAACTCTGATTTTTCTGGCAAAGGAAAATCAAGAATCTAATTTTGTTAATAACTTTAAAAATAAAAAAAGGAGTTTTTATAATGAAAAACTGGAAAAAATATGCTTTTGCATCTGCTAGCCTTGTCGCTTTAGCTGCTAGCCTTGCAGCTTGTGGAAACCTTAAAGGAAACAACCAAAAAGCTGCTGAATCATCATCATCAGGTGATAAGACTGTTATCAAAATGTATCAAATCGGTGACAAACCAGATAACTTGGATGAATTGCTAGAAAATGCAAACAAAATCATCGGAGAAAAAGTTGGCGCTAAATTGGATATCCAATACCTTGGTTGGGGTGACTACAGCAAGAAAATGTCAGTTATCACTTCATCAGGTGAAAACTATGATATCGCCTTTGCAGATAACTATGTTGTAAACGCTCAAAAAGGTGCTTATGCTGACTTGACAGAATTGTACAAGAAAGAAGGAGCTGACCTTTACAAAGCACTTGACCCAGCTTACATCAAAGGTAACACTGTAAACGGTAAGATCTATTCTGTACCAGTTGCAGCCAACGTTGCATCTTCACAAAACTTTGCCTTCAACGGCCCACTTCTTGAAAAATATGGAATCGATATCTCAGGTGTAACTTCATACGAAACACTTGAATCAGTATTGAAACAAATCAAAGAAAAAGCTCCAGATGTAATGCCATTTGCTGTTGGTAAAAACTTTATTCCATCAGAAAACTTTGACTACCCAGTTGCAAATGGTCTTCCATTCGTTATCGACCTTGAAGGCGACACTACTAAGATCGTAAACCGTTACGAAGTTCCTCGTTTCGTAGAACACTTGAAGACTCTTCACAAATACTATGAAGCAGGATACATTCCAAAAGACGTAGCAACAAGCGAAACTACATATGACCTTACTCAAGATACTTGGCTTGTTCGTGAAGAAACAGTAGGACCAGCTGACTACGGTAGCAGCTTGCTTTCTCGTGTTGCTAACAGAGACATCCAAATCAAACCATTTACTAACTTCATCAAGAAAAACCAAACAACTCAAGTTGCTAACTTTGTAATCTCAAACAACTCTAAGAACAAAGAAAAAGCAATGGAAGTGTTGAACCTCTTGAACACTAACCCAGAACTCTTGAACGGACTTGTTTATGGACCAGAAGGCAAGAACTGGGAAAAAGTAGCAGGTAAAGAAAACCGTGTTAAAGTCCTTGATGGATACAAAGGGAACACTCACATGTCAGGATGGAACACTGGTAACAACTGGATCCTTTACATCAACGAAAACGTTACAGATGAACAAATTGCACAATCTAAGAAAGACTTGGAAACTGCAAAAGAATCTCCAGCGCTTGGATTCATCTTTAACACTGACAACGTGAAATCTGAAATCTCAGCTATCACTAACACTATGCAACAATTCGATACAGCTATCAACACTGGTACTGTAGACCCAGAAAAAGCTATTCCAGAATTGATGGAAAAACTTAAATCTGAAGGTGCTTACCAAAAAGTATTGGATGAAATGCAAAAACAATACGACGAATTCTTGAAAAACAAAAAATCTTAAGAACAATTGATTTCGTGTATTCATTCCTAAAAAGAGCGATCACTGCCTTGTCTGGTTTTTCCAGATGAGGTGGTGATTCTTTTTAGGGTAATTGCATATAATTATATGTATCTCTATCTAGATATTTGCTCTTACATATAACATTGGATACAGACATATGAAAAAATACCATCTACTCTTTAAAATCAGTGCAATCTTATCTTACTTATTTTTCGTATATGGACTCTCTCAGCTAACACTGGTGGTTCAAAATTACCGGCAATTTTCTTCTCAGATTGGCAATTTTTTCTGGATTAAAAATCTTATCAGTCTTGTCTTTATTGGCTTCATGATATGGATTTTAGCCAAGGCAGGATATGGCTACCTTTTTGTTATTCCAAAGAAAAAATGGCTATGGTATACAGTTTTGACGGTTTTCGTAACTGTACTTTGCATATCTTTTAATTTTCAAACGGCAAGACATGTACAGTCAACCTCTGAGGGCTGGGCTGTACTAATCGGCTATAGTGAGACAAATTTTGCCGAGTTGGGTCTCTACCTGACCTTATTTTTCCTAGGTCCTCTGATGGAAGAGTTGATTTATAGGGGTTTGTTCCAACACGCCTTCTTTAAAGATTCGAAGCTTGGACTTGACCTGATTCTTCCTTCGGTTTTGTTTGCTCTTCCTCATTTTTCTAGCTTTCCAAATTTCTTAGATATTCTTGTTTTTTCGACATTTGGAGTATGTTGTGCTGGATTAACTCGTTATACCAAGAGTATCTATCCTAGCTATGCAGTCCATGTGATTAATAATATCGTAGCTACCTTACCATTTTTGTTAACCTTTCTTCACCGAATATTTAGTTAAAACAAGATCTGAAAATGGTCTTGTTTTCAATTTTCAGTCAAATAAATTGCATTCGCTTTCTTGGGGGAGTATACTGGTATAGTTGAATGAAAAATTCTGATAATTTAATCTTAGAAAAGAGAATCAATCTTATGTCAAAAGATATTCGAGTTTTACTTTATTATAAATATGTTCCAATCGAAAACGCGGAACAATTTGCTTCAGACCACTTGGCTTTCTGTAAGTCTATCGGGCTCAAGGGCCGTATCCTAGTCGCAGACGAAGGGATCAACGGAACCGTTTCTGGAGACTACGAAACAACGCAAAAATACATGGACTACGTTCACAGCCTTCCAGGTATGGAAGACCTCTGGTTCAAGATTGACGAAGAAAGTGAGCAAGCCTTCAAGAAGATGTTTGTTCGCTACAAAAAGGAAATCGTCCACCTTGGTTTAGAGGATGAGAACTTTGATAGCGACATCAATCCTCTTGAAACAACAGGTGCTTACTTGTCTCCAAAAGAATTCAAAGAAGCTCTCCTAGACGAAGATACAGTGGTCCTTGACACACGTAACGATTACGAGTACGATCTTGGTCACTTCCGTGGGGCTATTCGTCCAGATATCCGCAACTTCCGTGAATTACCACAATGGGTCCGTGATAACAAAGAAAAATTCATGGATAAACGTGTCGTTGTTTACTGTACAGGTGGAGTCCGCTGTGAGAAATTCTCAGGTTGGATGGTACGTGAAGGTTACAAAGATGTCGGTCAATTGCATGGAGGAATTGCGACTTACGGAAAAGATCCAGAAGTTCAAGGCGAACTTTGGGATGGAAAAATGTATGTCTTTGACGAGCGTATCGCAGTCGATGTCAACCATGTCAATCCAACCATTGTAGGGAAGGATTGGTTTGATGGAACACCATGTGAACGCTATGTCAACTGTGGAAATCCATTTTGTAACCGTCGTATCTTGGCATCAGAAGACAACGAAGATAAATACCTTCGTGGCTGCTCGCACGAGTGCCGTGTTCACCCACGTAATCGCTATGTTTTGGAACATGAATTGACACAAGATCAAGTCATCGAGCGATTAGCAGCGATTGGTGAGAACTTGGATCATTCTGAAGTTGTATAAAAGTAGGACAGTCCTGACGGGCTGTTTTTCTATGCTTTTGACTAAAAAATCTTAAATTTGTTTCTGCATCTTTCAGGAAAATGGTGTATACTATATGTAAACGATTTCAAAGGAGACCATTTATGGTGAAAACATTTTTTATTCCAAATAAACAAAGTATTTTAGGACAACAGGAGATTTTAACAGCTAAGTCAGTCTTGGCCCTAGTAGATGGCTTAGAGTCACATAGTTATGATGCTGTCTATCTTCGTCAACCCCTCAATCGCCTTGAGTATATCGAGTGTGGAATCATAGGCAAATCTCAATTTCTCTTTAAAGTTCGTTATGTAGATGCTCAAAAAGGCTATCAAGTGATCGTTCCTGACTTAATTACAAGAGCTGACTGGGTGATTGTAGAAGCTCTCTTGCAAGCCTTGTCTAGCAAGGTTGGTGAATCTGTTGAAGGTTTGTCAGACTTTGATTTGGAAGACTATTTCCAAGAAACTGTTAAAAACTATCTAGCTGATAAGGATGCTCATTTGGTCTTCTGTCAAGGAATTCTATCAACTATTTACTTTGATAAGAAGGACTTAGAAAGTTTCCTAGAAGAAGATGGCTTGGCACGTTTTGAAGCATTAGTCAAAAAGGTTCAAGAGTCAGATGCTTATCCTGCCAGCGCCAAATTCTATCCAGATGGTGAGGGTAAGATTCACGGCATCTATCATCTGGCTCAGGGGGTTAAGACTATTTTGCCAAAGGGTCCTGTTGTTCCTGTGCCTTATGTTGAGCAGTTGGCTGGCAAGGAACTTATCTGGGAGATTGACTTGGTAAAAATCTCTGGAGATGGTTCTAAGCCTGAAGACTATGAAGCAGTAGCTAGACTGGATTACCAAGCCTTTTTAGAAGTTCTTCCAAAGGAACTTTGTCAGGATTTGGATGCCAACCAAGTAGAGGTAGGACCAGTTTCAGGAGAGGATTTTGAAGCTTTAGCAAATAGATAAATAAGGAATCTGTGACAAAAGTTTCTATAAAGTTAAAAAGCGGACAAGATTAGTTTTCTGATTATCAGAATTCTGTCTTGTTCGCTTTTTTTGTTTTTAAAATTTTATAGTAATGATCCTCTAAAGCTAATATCTTTCTATCTCGCTACCTTTATCTTACATAAAAGCTAGGATTCGTAGATATTCAAAAACCAGAGTCATTTCTGCTAGGAAGAAGAGAAATAGGATACCACCGTTAACTAGAAATGCTAAGAGAAGGCGATAGAAGGAGTCAGTTTGGCTATCTTTACTTGGTCTTGAGATGGTATAAAGGTTGGCAAGAAGTACCAGACCAATGCTAATGAGGCAAAGAAGAGCCGCAAAACGTAGACTATTAAAGAAGGCAAAGAAACTCGCAATACCCGTGAGCAGGATAGGAAGGGCGAAGAGTCTGCTGTACTCTTGCAAGGCTTTTTCCAGTGTCCAGTCATTGTCCTGATTGACAAAACGTTTAACCACGAATCCACCCATAAGGATAGAAAAGAAGAATAAGCTTGTCGCTACCAAGATGGAGAAGATAGAAAAGAGATTCAGTGAAGGGAACTGCTCGACGGCATGAGAGTTGATAGCCGCCATATGGCCGTAGTAGTCATACTTGATATGATAAATCGCACAGAAGAAACTAAGAGCAGAAAAGATAGTCAGTAGCGCAAAGGCATTATAACTATGTTTTTTATCTGTATCAATGCTTGCTGTCGGCTCTTTCAGAGCACCTAGTAGCCAAACCCACTGATCAGCCAGTTCTTCTTTGAAAACTGCAAATACTGCTGTTTTTGTAGATGCAGAATCTGGTAAAAATGGGCTTTCCAAAGACTTGCTAGTCAAAGATTGATTTTTCTGAGAAGCTTCTTTAACAGGTTCTTCTGACTCGTCTATCTTTTCTAATTTTTCAGCGAGCCCTTCAGTCTCTACAGTTTCCTCACTAGTTTCCTTATCTTCTGGATTGGCTTGAGGATTTTCCTCAACTACTGGCGCCTCTTCTCTTGTCTCTGCATCTTCTTCAAGGAGAACTGAGTCGGATGGGCTATCTTTTTTATCATTGTTGGCTGTTTTTTCGAAATCAGCACTTTCAAACCATTCTTGAGTCATAATAGACCTCCCTTTTTTGATTAATTTTTGAGTAGTAACTACTAGTTGTCTTTATTCATGATTTCTGTAAGAAAGCAAGCGATCTTATTATGGGAAATAGATACTTTGATTCGATTTTGCGACGAGGAGATCTTGCGTATCTTTTTTTTCTGTTTTGTAAGGGTTCGCTAATGCTTCACCTTTACTACCTCCCGTATGTATGTCACGTCTGTCTCGATGCCAGCGATAGATATCACCATGTTCAGCAGAAAACTCAACATTGATTCGCTCAAGTTCCTTCTGAGATAACTCGAGTGAGATATCTTTTCTTGCCTCGAATTCCACTCGACCATGTACTTGAATATCCTCAGCAGAGATATGTTCATGGTCTGCTTGGATGCGGCTATCTGTTAGACTGGTTTCAAATATATTGACAATTCCAACTGTGGTTAGTTGGCTATTTTTAATCTCGCTATCAGTGATACGAAGGAGATATCCATTTGACAGAATCTTGGCATTGCTGAGTTTTGCATTAGCAATTGAAAGGATACGATGGTTTACCTGGGCAGTTAGATTTTTTAAGTCTTTTCCTCTTGGTAATGAGAGAACAACTTCATCATTGCGGCTAGAAATTCCGCTTGCGATAAAGAGAATACCTTCGATACTAGAACCTATAGAGCGACGTGTAGTTGACTTGGTGTCAGTTATTTCAAGACTTTTCTCTTTGATAGAGTGTTGAAGGTTCTCTTTTTCAGAGATGGTCGGGTGATACTGAAGGTGAATCTTGTCATCGTTTGACTCCGTAATGACGAGCGAATGTTCTTTTAGTGAAATGTTTAGATTTTCAATATCTTGGTCAAAAACGAGCTCTTCCATTCGACTTTCAAATACTGGATTTTGAGACATTGCAAGGAGGCTTCTGACACCATCTGTTTGGATCCCGATGATCATCATAGAAAAACCGATGATACTAGTAACAACACCAAAGATAAGAAATCCTTTTGTCCATTTACGCATGTCTTTCACCTCTCTTTCCTCTATTAAGAATCCATTGGATAAGTCGAAGGACCAGTAATCCAAAGAAACGTGCTACATAGGAAGTCGCTAGTAAGACTAGAGACGAAGCTCCGATCGCTAGTAAACCTCCACCAAAAATCAGTATAAAAGCAGATGTCGATTCAGCCAGAACGTAGAAGCTTTCAAATAGGAGAACGCCTCCTAGGATTAGTCCAGCTACTGATACAGCAAAGAAGGCTATAAGTACGCTGACAGCAGCGATAAAAATCCCGATGATAGCCATGAGAAGAGCAATTCCGACTGGAATTCCGATAGGAGCTGCAAGAAGGGCTAGTAGAGCGATGCGTAAAATATGGCGGTCGTTCTTACTGGAATTTTCTTCGTTGATTTTCTTATCAAGAAGTGTAGTCAGGACATCATGGGCAGCTTCTTTAGGGCTACCAAGGCTAGCGATAAGCTCCTCCTCACCTTCTGGACCCGCATCATCAAAGAGTTCTTTGAAGTAGTCCATGGCTTCGATGCGATCAGATTGAGGAAGCTTCATCAGATAGGCTTCAAGCTGATTCAAATATTCAGTTCTTGTCATGGCGAATGCTCCCTTCTATGATGCCGTTGATAGTGTCAGTGTAGAGTGTCCATTCTTCTCGAAGGACAAAGAGTTGCTCCTCTCCGATTTCTGTCAAGGAGTAGTACTTGCGCATCCGACCTTGGTATTCGCGAGAGTATGTAGTCAGATAGCGGTTGGTATCCAGTTTTTTCAAGATGGGGTAGAGGGTAGATTCCTTGATTTTGGCAATGAGTTTAATGGTTTGGCTAATCTCATAACCATAGGAATCCCCTTGTTCTAGGATGGCCAAGATGAGAAATTCAATCAAGGCCGATGATGTTGGAAAATACATGGGGCACCTCCTTTTTTAGTATGTAAAAATTTTATATATAATTATTCTACACATACATCATACATCTAAATGTAAGCCTTGTCAAGCAATATGTGTAAAATTTTTATATATAAAAAATCTCCTAGTAAAAACTAGAAGATTGGAGGCTGTTTTGCATTACTTTGAGGCAATGCTTATCTGCAATCCTCATCATAAATGGGTGGAAGATAAAAATACTTGTCTTCAATCTTGATTTTGGCACAGAGGATGCCGTTTTGATAGACATATCCGTTAAATGGAGGATAGCTATCCAAGTTTTCTAGGATATTCTCAGGCAAAGATCTGAAATTGTAATCCCTCAGAGCCCCAGAACCAATCAATCTTTCAGTCCGATAAGCCTTGATTTCTTTTTCATATTTTTTGAGAAATTCTTCTCGTTTCCTTTCAAAGAGAGCCAAATCTTCGTCATCTAACTCGTAATAGCGTTCGTAACCAGCAATCCAAGAAATATAAACACACAGTAAAGATTTTTCTATCTCAGGAGAGTAGCCAATTGTAAAGTAATTTTCTTTGTCGACCTGCCGATTTTCTACTGTGATAGTCTGTATAAAGTTAGTCATGATAATCTCCGTTTCAGGAATGAACTAGAAAGGCTTCTCATTTAAAAATCCTTTAGCTCATCAAAGATTTCTATAAATTTTTCTTTGTCCATTCCTAAATCTTCAGGTAGTAAATCTAAGATCTCAACTAGGGCACTATAGATATCCTCTCTCTCGATTGTTTCAATAAAACAGTTACGTTTGTCCATTTTATTGAAACCTTGAGTATATTCTCTTATGAGAACTTCTATGTGTTTCACAGTATCCTCATTGGGATTTTCTAGAAGCTTTATAAGGCTTGCTCTAGTCTTTCTATACAGAGAGGCTGCTTTTTTTGCGTTTGCGGTTGAAATATTCTCTTGTCCATCCCATGAGCGAAATGGATTATCTAGGTTTTGGGCTAGCCATTCAGCTTTTCTAGGTTTTGTTATCCAAAGATTCAGTCCCTTGTCCTGCTGTTTTTTATAATATTTTTTGGCTACTTTAGCGGCATCTTCTGGTAAGCTGCTCATCCAAAACATGCTTAATTGAGGTAAATCTTCTGGTTTTGGGATATCCTCTGCAGTAAAGCCAAACAAATCAACAGTTGAAAAATTGACTAACTCTTTTAACTCTGATAATTTATGGAAATTAAGAATATTACCAGGTTTCCCCCACAATCTCAATTCCCTAAGATTTGGATAGTTATTCAAGATTTGTGCAAAGTCTATTTCAAGGATGTTAGAACAATGGATAGCTCCTAAATCTTTTAATCCCAGCACCTTGGGTAGAGAGTTATCAAGGTGTAATCGTAAGCTGGCTCCATGGTCTTTTACAAGTATCTGACAATTGTCGCTCATGTCTCCTAATAAGAATAGTTCCTCTAAATCATCGTTCAATTTAAGTTCCTCTACACCTGTCAAATCAATGGAAAGTCGATGTATGGATGTCTTAGAAAAATCCAGTTTTGTTTGTCCATGATTTTCAAGAACTAGTTCAGTAATAAAAGGAGTCGACTGCAAATACTCATATATATTTTTGTGCCATTTAGTTAATTCTAACTTAGATAAACAAGGGAAGACCTTTAATTCTAATGCGTCTTCAAAAGGCGTCCACTCGTCATTGATATTGTGTTTAGAAATACGATACTCATTTCCTACAAATGAAACCTTTTCCTTGCTTTTATCTGCTTTCTTAAATAAATCTCTTTTTTCTTTTGGGATTTCTTGCCATTTCAGTTGCCTATAAATATCGTAACCATTCCCCCAAAACATAGCATAAGTATTGGTGCTTTCAGTTGTTAATGGTGTTGTATTCCCAATAAAAATATAATTTGACGGCACATGAATATCAACATTACTCAGATGCAAGCCTCTATCCCAGTACATAAAATCAATGTACAGTAGCTTCAAAGAAGCTAGCTCTTCTTCTTTAAGAAGTTGATCTCCTGACCAGTCTAATGACAGTAGGACAGCCTGTGGCTTTTTCTCCCCCTCTTCTATCTTGGTTATCTGACAAGCTATGTATTTTTTTAGATGGAAATTGTAAACACAATAGACGTCCCCTGCTTTTGCTAGCATACAAATTTCTCCTTAAATGTTACTACATTTTCAATAGTCTTTTTAGACTTTTAAACAAATACTTGTTTGTAATTGAGTTAAAACAAGTAAAGTTCTTTAAGATTTTATTTTAGATAGATTTCTGGTTTCTCAATGACTGAGCCATCCTTCAATTTGGTAATTGAAGGATTTTATGATGCAAAAGTTTAACCTCCTTGGAAGGTTTGATTGTTAGATATTCTAGCTTTATCAGATTAATGATTGAAGTTGCGTCCTTACTTTTTAGGATACCAGTAAAAAAGTTGAAATAGCGTAACTATGGTATATCATTTAAAAAGTTAGAGGAATCTACAGGGATGTTTTTAGGGGCAAAACAGTCCCCTTCAATTGAGAGATAAATTGTATAGTTGTTTCCATCATGGTCTTCTTTATCAAATTTAAACGATAAATCTCCCTAGGTATATTATAGCATGTTTTAGCTTAACGAAAGTCTTGTGAGGAGGCCTTTCAAACCTTTTTAAAAGAAAAAAGCCAGACAGATATCTGGCTTTCAAAGTGTATTTATTTGTAGCAAATTCTAAAAAACTTTTTAAAGGATTTTATCCGCTCGATCCACCATAAAGAGGGCGATTGTCATGATGATATCAATTACTAGAAGAATCAGTACCGCTGGAACCCAAGACTGGAACATGTTAAAACTGTAACCAAAGAGAGTTGGTCCAAAGGCGGCTAGAATGTAACCACCAGTCTGGGCAAGACCAGATAATTGGGCCGTCTTTTCAGGAGAGCTGGTTTTGATGGAGAAGCAAACCATGAGATAAGGGAAAAGAGCGCTACAGGCAGTACCAATCAAGAGATGGGCAACCAACCAATACAAGAAACTGTTGCTCGGGTATAGAAGCATGGCAATTCCTAACATACCAGCCAGAGAGATGATTGTTAACATGATTTGACGGTGACGATTTGACAAACGCGTCGTTAAACTTGGAATAGTCATGGAGAAGGGAATGCTAATTAGAGAAAAGATAGAAGCCAGAAGTCCGGCATCCGTATGAGCTAGCCCTGCACTGATGGCCATGGTTGGTAACCAGGTCATGCTGGTATAGAAGAGTAAGGACTGAAGTCCACCGAAGACAATAATAGCCCAAACTTGCTTGCTTTTTAGGATATTATCTTTTTCTTTTTTCTCTTCATGCCCTTCTAGAAAATGATTGTGACGATGATTGGGGAACCAGACAGCTAAAGTGAGCAGGCAGACCATGGACAGGCAGAGAATCAGCCCCTTCCAAGATGTTGCCTGAGTAATGGGTACAGAGAGGTAGGAAGCTAGTGCTGTCGCGATTCCCATAGTCGTCACATAAACCGTTGTTAAGAAGCTAATCTTTTGCGGGTAGTTTGCTTGAATCATACTAGGAAGAAGTACGTTAAAAATAGCGACACTTGCTCCGATGAGTAAGGTTCCTAGATAGAGAAGGGGAAGATTGAAGATACGAATCACTGAACCGACGGTTAAGACGAGGAGACTATAGGTGAAAAGATGCTCAAGTCCAATTTTTTGAGCCAAACGTGTCGCAAAAGAGGAGAAAAGGGCAAACATCAAGAGAGGAAGGCTGGTCAAAACCCCAAGCGAGCTGACCTCAACTCCTAAACCTTGAGCAATATCTCCCAAAACAGTTGGTAAGGCCGTAAAAGGAGCTCTTAAGACCGCTCCGATTAAGATAATTCCTAGAATAAAAAAGAGTGATCGTTTTTTCATGTGAACCTCAACAAACTGATTTTGATAACAGCTTATTTTAAGGCTTTTTCCAATAGATGTCAAGATGGTGTGAGAAAATCCGCTCCTTAGTTGAGCGAAATCATGGGGAAAAAAGAAGGATAGATTTACTAGTTTTTTTCTGGGATTCAAATAAAAATAGGAAAGTCGGAAAATTTGTGATAAAATAGTGGAAGAAAATCTATACATTGGAGAAAAACTGTGTCTGAAAATCGGAAATTTAGTGTCTTGATGTCAGTCTATATCAAAGAGAATCCTACTTTTTTGGAAGAAGCGGTAGAGAGTATCTTACATCAAACGCTTAAGCCTAGTGAAGTGGTTATCGTTGAAGACGGTCCATTGACACCTGAACTATATCAAGTTTTGGATAAATTGACAGCACAGTCAAGTATTCCAATCAAACGTTGTCCACTTGAGCAAAATCGCGGCTTAGGTTTGGCGCTTCAGTACGGTGTCTTACAGTGCCAATATGATGTCATTGCTCGTATGGATACAGATGATATTGCTGTTGAAGACCGTTTCGAACAACAGTTCGAATTGATGGAAAAAGAAAACTTGGACCTGCTAGGTGGTCATATTGCAGAATTTATCGACCAACCTGACGAGATTGTGTCTTACCGTCGTGTGCCGATTAAGCATGAGGATATCATTGCCTACCAACGTATGAGAAGTGCCTTTAATCATATGACGGTTATGTTCAAAAAAGAAATGGTTCTCAAGGCTGGTAACTACGAGGATGGCCTTTATATGGAAGATGACCTGCTTTGGCTCAATATGATTAGCGCTGGTGCTCGGACTGGAAATGTGGATCAGATTCTTTGTAAGGTGCGCGTGGGAGCGGGGATGTTTGAACGCCGTGGTGGCCTTCGCTATCTCAAACTCTATCGCCAAGCACGCCAAAGAATGCACGCGCGTGGACAGATTTCTTATGGTGAATATCTGAAAAGTGTGTTAATCCAAGTTGTCGTTGCCCTCTGTCCAGGATTTGTCCGACAGTTTATCTTTTTAAAACTATTGAGAAAAAGTAAATAGCTAATCAGTTTTAAAAAAATATCTTGTAATTACTAGAAAATGTGATTTTGTCTAGGAGGATACCATTCACATGAATAAAAAAATGACAGATTATGTAATTGATCTGGTTGAAGTGTTAAATAAACAACAAAAACAAGTCTTTTGGGGGATTTTTGATGCTGCCAGCATGATTTCCTCAATCATTGTTTCTTATATCTTGTTTTATGGATTGATCAATCCAGCTCCTGTGGACTATGTCATCTATACAAGCTTGACCTTCCTTTTCTATCAAATCATGATTGGATTCTGGGGTCTCAATGCTAGTATTAGTCGCTATAGCAAAATCACAGACTTTATGAAGATATTCATCGGAGTAAGTATCAGCAGTGTCTTGTCTTATGTTATTTGCTACGCCTTTCTACCACTCTTTTCTGTGCGCTTTATTGTCCTCTTTATCTTATTGACAACCTTCTTAATTCTCTTCCCTCGTATCACTTGGCAGTTGATCTATTCTAGACGTAAAAAGAGTGATGGAGAAGGGGAACATCGTCGTACCTTCTTGATTGGTGCGGGAG
Organism: Streptococcus fermentans; assembly: GCF_040888305.1. Lineage (NCBI taxonomy): Bacteria > Bacillati > Bacillota > Bacilli > Lactobacillales > Streptococcaceae > Streptococcus > Streptococcus fermentans. The sequence goes on from NZ_JBFNFG010000005.1 coordinate 91,438, forward strand.
ACGGTGGAGCTCTCTTTATGAACAGCTACCAGCATCCTACGAGTGATCTTGAGTTAGTGGGTATTTTGGACAATGATGAAAAGAAAAAAGGCCAAAAACTAGGAGGAATCCCAGTCTTAGGATCTTATGAACAGTTACCAGAACTCTCAAAACGTCATCAGATTGAAAAAGTTATCGTTGCGATTCCTTCTCTTGATCCATCCGAGTATGAGCGTATCCTAAAAATGTGTAACCAACTTGGCTTGAAGTGTTATAAGATGCCCAAGATTGAGTCGGTTGTACAAGGATTGCATCCTCAGGTAGGTGGTTTCCAAAAAATCGATATTACGGACCTTTTGGGACGTAAAGAAATTCAACTAGATGAGTCACGCCTAGGCTCAGAAATTACTGGAAAAACCATCTTAGTAACAGGTGCAGGAGGTTCTATCGGGTCTGAGATTTGCCGTCAGGTTAGTCGCTTTAATCCAGAGCGCGTGGTTCTCTTGGGTCATGGGGAAAACTCCATTTATCTGATCTATCATGAATTGATTCGTAGCTTCCAAGGAATTGACTATGTTCCTGTGATTGCAGACATCCAAGACTACGATCGCTTGCTTCAAGTATTTGAGCAGTACCAACCAGCCATTGTTTACCATGCTGCTGCCCATAAGCACGTGCCAATGATGGAACGTAATCCAAAAGAAGCCTTTAAGAATAATATCCTCGGAACTTATAATGTTGCCAAAGCAGTTGATGCTGCTAAGGTACCGAAGATGGTCATGATTTCGACCGATAAGGCTGTTAATCCACCAAACGTAATGGGAGCTACCAAACGTGTGGCAGAGTTGATTGTTACAGGATTTAACCAACGTAGCCAGTCTACCTATTGTGCGGTTCGTTTTGGGAATGTTCTTGGTAGCCGTGGTAGTGTGATTCCAGTATTTGAGCGTCAGATTGCAGAGGGTGGTCCAGTGACTGTGACCGACTTCCGTATGACTCGTTACTTTATGACCATTCCAGAAGCTAGCCGTTTGGTGATCCATGCAGGAGCTTATGCTAAAGATGGAGAAGTCTTTATTCTTGATATGGGCAAACCAGTTAAGATTTATGATTTGGCCAAGAAAATGGTTCTTCTCAGCGGGCGTACTGAAAATGAAATTCCAATTGTAGAAGTGGGAATCCGTCCAGGTGAGAAACTCTATGAGGAGTTGTTGGTATCTACTGAATTGGTTGATAATCAAGTCATGGATAAGATTTTTGTTGGTAAAGTTAATGTCATGCCACTTGAAGTCATCAATCAAAAGATTGAAGAATTCCGTATCTTGCAAGGTTCAGAGTTGAAGCAAGCCATTATCGGTTTTGCAAATGAAACAACTCACACTCATTAAAAAAGAAAAAGGTATGATTCCTAGCTTCATGTTAGAAGCAAGTGGAATCATACCTTTTATGATAACGAATGGTCCTTTACCGATTTTTATACGAACTTGTCATTGTTGAACATTTATGGTAAACTAAATTTATACTATTTGAAAATCAAAGTAAATAAGGTCTGCGTCGTTTTACTGTACTTAGATATGGTTTATAACTGACTTTCTGATTTGCTTTTCAATTTTCATGGAGTATGAATTAAAAAATTAGGGAGTAACTTATGATTAACGCATATAAGAATTTCTTTAAAGGTTATGTAGATTTTACAGGTCGTTCAAAACGCTCAGAGTATTGGTGGATTTGGTTAACAAACATGATCCTCCTTGTCCCTTTTTACTCAGCATATTTTAAGGCACTAGCAAATCCAAGAAATGAGACTGCTCTTATGGCCTTGGGTGGCATTGCTATTATCTATATGATTTTCGGGCTAGCCTTAATGTTACCTATGTTAGCTTTGACAGTCCGTCGTCTCCGTGATGCTGGTTTCCACTGGGCTCTAATCTTTGTCATTTTTATTCCTATGGTTGGACCTCTTGCCCTTTTAGCTTTGTTAGCTATGCCAACGAAACAAGTAGAAGTAGTAACAATTAATGAAACTGAAGAAATTGTAGAAGTTTCACCATTCGAAGAATCAGACAAAAACTAAGAAGTTCAGGTTTTACAATTGGATCTGTTTTAGAGTTTTTTCTATATTGTTAAGCGAATATCTAACACTCCCATATCTAAAAATAGATTTGGGAGTGTTTTAAAACTATGTGGATGCTTGCTGGTATACCATTGTTAAAAAGGAGAAATATCCTGTTTAGGGCTTATATAAATTTTTTAAAAGGTTATGTAGATTTTGTAGGACGCTCAACACGTCCTGACTTCTGGTGGGTTTGGTTGATGAATCATATCTTGTTCCTACTCCTGTATATCCTTATCTTCAATAAAGAGATAAACTAGGGTCCTTCTCTGAACTTTACTTTAGTTGTCCTGATATGCATGATTTATGCCATTTTAGCTTTACTCCTTCTATTGCCTACTCTGGCGTTGAGGATTCGCCGTTTGCGTGATGGAGGTTTCCACTGGGCCTTTATCTTCCTTTACTTTGTTCCAATGGTTGGACGTCTTGCTCTATTAGTTCTGCTAGCTATGCCAAGTAAGGAAGTAGAAATAGTAACAATCAATAGACCTAAAGAAGTTGAAAGCGAAGAAGCTACCCCCTTTGAATAATTGGATGAATACGGGGAATGTCATTCTCCTCATTAAAGATCAGACAAAAAGCTCCCAAACCTAACTTTTAGGCTGGGAGTCTTTTGTTTAACGTTTTAATTGTAGATGGTGTAAAATGTCTGTTGGGTGGTGAGCAATCCAGTCAGGATTATAGCCCATGAGGTCTCTCTCCTCACCAAATCCCCAGGTTACCGCTAGTTTTTTAATGCCAGTTTCTTGGGCACCAATCATATCAAACTTGGTATCTCCGATAATAACAACCGTTTCGGACGCTAGATGATGAGTTTCCAGAGCCTGACGAATAACATCTGCCTTGTGTAGGGCCTGAGGGCTTGAACCATAAATGCCATCAAAAAAGTGGTCAATCCCAAAATTGCTAGTCATGTCAACTGCGGTTGGTGTATTCTTCGTAGTAGTGATATAAAGAGGATAATGCTCAGCTAGTTCTACGAGTAAATCTTTGATATGTGGAAAGAGTTGGGCTTCGTACACACCTTTTTCCTTATAATAAGAACGATAGAGCTGGATTGCTTCCTCTATCTGCTCAGCCGGCAAACAACTAGCAAAGCTGGTTTCTAGTGGGGGTCCCATAAAACCTCGAATGGTTTTTGCACCAGGACTAGAAACTCCAAGTTGGTCAAAGGTATAGGTGAAACCATTGTGAATTCCGATAGAACTATCCACAAGTGTTCCATCTAAATCGAAAAAAATAGCGGAAATTGATGACATATACTCTCCTAGTTATTTTGAAATTATTCGCCGAAGATTTCTTTTTGAAGGCGACGACCTGTAGGTGTGGCAGCGAGCCCCCCTTCAGCAGTTTCACGAAAGGCAGTTGGGAGGCTAGATCCTACTTGATACATGGCGTCAATGACCTCATCAACTGGAATTTTTGATTCGATACCAGCCAGAGCCATATCGGCTGCGATGAAGGCGAAGCTTGCTCCCATGGCATTCCGCTTGACACAAGGAACTTCAACCAAACCTGCAACGGGGTCACAGATTAGGCCGAGCATATTTTTGATAACGAAGGCGATAGCCTGGCTCGCTTGATAAGGCGTTCCGCCTGCAGCTAGAGTTAGGGCAGCGGCACTCATGGCTGAAGCTGAACCGACTTCGGCCTGGCAGCCACCTTCGGCTCCCGAGATAGAAGCGTTGTTAGCAATCACGAGTCCAAAAGCACCTGCAGCGAATAAGAAGTCTAGTTGTTGTTCATGAGTTAAATCCAACTTTTCAATAGCAGCAGTGAGAACTGCGGGAAGACAACCTGCGCTACCTGCGGTCGGTGTCGCACAAACAAGACCCATCTTGGCATTGTGCTCATTAACGGCAATGGCGTTACGGGCGGCAGACAAGACAGTGATGTCTGATAGGGTCTTTCCTTTTTTGATGTAGTGGTCAAGCTTGGCAGCATCTCCACCTGTTAAGCCACTACGAGATTTCTTCTCGCTAAGTCCGAGTTCTACAGAAGCCTTCATGACTTCAAGGTTGCGCTCCATGAGAAGGATGACTTCTTCGCGCTCGCGTCCAGTCAATTCAAACTCAGTCCTAATCATGAGTTCAGCAACATTGCTTTGAAAATCAAGTTCGGCTTGTTTGACTAATTCTTTGATAGAGTAAAACATATTTTCTCCTATTGAAAGAAATTGACATTGTGCAGATGAGGAATTTTGCGAATTTCTTCGATAGATTCATCACAGTTGCGACTATCAACTTCGATAATCATAATGGCTTTCTCACCAGCTTTTTCTCGGGTTACATTCATTTGGGCGATGTTAATGTCAAAGCGAGAGAGGGCCTCTGTTACGTGAGCGATCATACCAGGAACATCCTGATGAACGATGATAATGGTAGGGGTGTTCATGTTGAGGGATACGGCAAAGCCATTGAGCTCTGTTACCTGGATATTTCCACCACCGATTGAAATTCCTGTCACACTGATGGTCTTGTGCTCATTCTTAACAGTGATTTTCGTAGTATTTGGGTGAGGGGCGTTACTGTCTTTCTGGATAGTCCAGACAATTTTGATTCCACGCTTATGGGCAATTTCTAAACTATTTGGAATTTCTGGATCATCTGTGTCCATTCCCAAGATTCCAGCGACAAGGGCTAGGTCAGTTCCGTGCCCTCGATAGGTTTTTGCAAAAGAATTAAAAAGCTGGAACTCGACCTCGGTTGGAGTATCGTCAAAGATAGAAGAGACGATTTTACCGATACGAACAGCTCCTGCCGTGTGACTACTAGATGGGCCAATCATGACTGGCCCAATGATATCAAAGACAGATTGAAAACGAAGTGATTGCATCTGTTTCCCCTTAAAAAGATTCTTAACTCTATTATATCAAAGATTAGATGCAAGCGCTCAATTCCATGATAAAATATCTAAAATCCCCATAAAGCCTATAAAATCAAGCCTTTTGTAACAAAAAGAGGCTATTTAAGTGAAATAAAACATAGTCTTGTAACATTTCTACATAAAACCGTCAAGAAACAGTAATAATAGTAGGGTATGATGGAAATATAAGAAAGAAGGAGAATCTTTTAATATGAAATCAACAACTAACAAAATTAAAACAGGACTTGTAGGAGTAGCAGCAGCGCTTGCTTTCCTTGCACCATCACTTACTTTTGCACAAGAAACAACAACTTACACAGTAAAATCAGGTGACACTCTATCAGGAATCGCTGAAAAATACAATACAACTGTTGAAAAATTGGCAGAAAAAAATAAGATTAAAGATATTCATTTGATCTATGTAGACCAAGTATTGGTTATTGATGGTGAAGCACCAGCAACTTCAACTACTTCAACTACTTCAGCTGCGACAGCAGAAGCTCCAGTAGCAGCACCTGCAGCTACTGAAACAACAACTTATGAAGCGCCAGCAGCAAGTGTAACTGTTGCAGAAGAAACCGTTGCTACAACAGAAACTTCAGCATCAACTTCAACCGTCAGCGGATCTGAAGCAGAAGCGAAAGAATGGATCGCTCAAAAAGAATCAGGCGGTAGCTACACAGCTACAAACGGACGTTACATCGGACGTTACCAATTGACAGATTCATACTTGAACGGTGACTACTCAGCAGAAAACCAAGAACGTGTAGCAGATGCTTACGTTGCAGGACGTTACGGTTCATGGGCAGCTGCTAAGAACTTCTGGCTTAACAACGGTTGGTACTAAGAACTAACTAGCAGAATAAGATGCAAAAGTCGAGGGATTTCCTCGACTTTTTTATATTTCCTTTACTTGATAACAGGTCTCTACTTCCTTTTTGAGGTGAGATAGCATTGAGGTTTCATCGGTTAACTCCAGAAGGGAGAAGCCCTTTTGAATAAGATGATCATTACTAGTACAAATACCTATTCGAACATAGGCGATAGCTAAAATATCGTATCTTTTCTTTTTCTTAGCATCCTCTAGTAAGGTGTAGCAGATTTGTTGACAGGTATTTTTATCTTGATTGTACAAGTAAATGGTGGACAGATTGAGTAGGATTGCCATTCGTAATTCATATAAATGTTGATAGTTTTTATAGACTTCTAAGCGTTGCAAGATTTGTTCAGTGATCAGATGGAGGTGTTCAATGGGAAAGCTGAAAAGGATGGTATTGAGGATTTTTAGGTCACTTTCATACCATGTATCTTGTTTTTCAATTTTTTCCCAAAGCTTTTTGACCGTTTGTTCCACTTGGATTGAAAGCTGTCCTGTTCCGTGTTGACGGATATAAATGACAACTTCCAACATATCTCTGATTTCCTCTATGGGGAGATCGTGATGGATCTTAAGATAGTCTTGGCATGTTTCAAATAAATTGACTAGACTACTGGTACCAAAGATGGAACTCGTATTGAGATAGGTTTGCATGATTTCTGTTCGCTGGCTCGGTTTATAGAGATGGCAGATGTATTCAAACTCTTCAAAACTCATATTGATTTGACGGAGAAGAAACTCCATGTTTTCATATTTGGGAGTTGCCTTGCCACTTTCAAACTTGGAAAGGCTGGTTCTTGAAAGGACATTTCCACAGACCTCTTCTTGTGTCAATCCTTTTGACTCACGTATTTCTTTATATACTTTCCCGAAATCATAGCGCATGATTTCCTCCTTTTCGTGAAAAAAGTTAATAGAATTCTATTAAACATATTGTATCATAAGAATATAGAAAACAAAGTGGATATCATGAGAAGAAAATAAGAAAGGTGATTTTATCTATAGTAGGTAGAATCTAAAAAATAAATTATGACTCATTTAAAATTTTATATCAAATCCGTTCTTTGTTCATTGGTATTTTTTATCCTTTTAATTCTTTTTATTAAAAATATATATTACCCTGCTCTAAAGATAACTATTGAAGTTATTCTGACGTTTTCGATAGGTAGTCTTTGTTATGCCATTTTTTGTAAAACAAATCGTGCTGCTTTTCTGCCAATTTCGGTTGTTTTATTTTTGTTGACTCTCTATTTGCTGGGTGTATAGTGTTTTAGTAGGAACTTTGTCAGTTTGCATTTTTCTCTTGGAGAAATTATAACGATTGAAATTTTAGTGGCATTAAGTGTAGTAAATTTGCTGTCAAGATTTTTTTAAAAAAAGAGAAGTCAATAGATTTGCTAGTGGATTATTAAAATGAAAGGTAAAATTGGGATATTTAAAATGAAACATTTTTTTGCAGGAATTGGTGAAGGTCATTTTTTGTTATTTTTATTATATCTAAGCATGTCTACTAGTCCAATTATTGGACTAGTGATTGGACATACTAAAATAAATCTAATAAATTCTATTATTATAGCTCTTAGTACGATATGGGCATTAATTTTGGTATTATCAAGAGTGTATAGAAAATATTTTTATAGAGACGATGATGACTAAAGTTTTTATCAATAAAACCAGAGGTTGGTAGATTATCAGCCTCTTTCTTGTCTTCTCCAACCAAGCATGTTATAATGAAAACTGCTCAAACGACCTTCAATCGTGGATGCAAACACGACCTTCAATCGTGAATAAACGAATAGATGGGAGAACTACCATGAGTGATAACTCTAAAACACGTGTTGTCGTGGGGATGAGTGGTGGTGTTGATTCGTCGGTGACGGCTCTTTTGCTCAAAGAGCAGGGTTACGATGTGATCGGTATCTTCATGAAGAACTGGGATGACACAGATGAAAACGGCGTCTGTACGGCGACCGAAGATTACAAGGATGTGGCTGCGGTGGCAGACCAGATTGGCATTCCTTACTACTCTGTCAATTTTGAAAAAGAGTACTGGGACCGCGTTTTTGAGTATTTCCTAGCGGAATACAGAGCAGGACGCACGCCAAATCCAGACGTTATGTGTAACAAGGAAATCAAGTTTAAGGCCTTTTTGGACTATGCCATGACCTTGGGAGCAGACTATGTAGCGACTGGGCACTATGCCCGTGTGGCGCGTGATGAGGATGGCATCGTTCACATGCTTCGTGGCGTGGACAATGGCAAGGATCAGACCTATTTCCTCAGCCAACTTTCACAAGAACAACTCCAAAAGACTATGTTCCCTTTGGGACATTTGGAAAAACCTGAAGTTCGCAGACTAGCAGAAGAAGCAGGCCTTGCAACTGCTAAGAAGAAAGACTCAACAGGGATTTGCTTTATAGGAGAAAAAAACTTTAAAGAATTTCTCAGCAACTACCTACCAGCTCAGCCTGGTCGCATGATGACTGTGGATGGACGTGATATGGGCGAACATGCTGGTCTGATGTATTATACGATTGGTCAGCGTGGTGGCCTAGGTATTGGTGGACAACACGGCGGTGACAATGCCCCTTGGTTTGTTGTTGGAAAAGACCTGAGCAAGAATATCCTCTATGTCGGCCAAGGCTTCTACCATGATTCGCTCATGTCAACTAGCCTAGAGGCGAGTCAAGTCCACTTTACTCGTGACATGCCAGAGGAATTTACGCTCGAATGTACGGCTAAATTCCGCTACCGTCAGCCGGACTCGAAGGTGACTGTACATGTCAAAGGAGACAAGGCAGAGGTCATTTTCGCAGAACCTCAACGCGCCATTACACCAGGACAGGCAGTTGTCTTTTACGATGGTGAAGAATGTCTCGGTGGTGGTTTGATTGATAATGCCTACCGCGATGGCAAGGTTTGTCAGTATGTCTAACTGGAGTTAAGTAAAAACGATGAGTTCTCAATTTTTTTATGCATTTATGGCATTTTTCGCTATAATGAACCCAATTTCAAATCTTCCTGCTTACATGGCTTTAGTAGCAGATGATAGTCAAAAAATTTCACGAAAAATTGCTTTTAGGAGTCTTTTGATTGCCTTTGTTATTGTAACTGTTTTTATCTTTTCAGGAGATTTCATTTTTAAAGTATTTGGAATTACAATTGTTTCTTTCAGAATTGCTGGTGGAATATTAGTGGCCGTTATCGGTTATCATATGATTAATGGTAATCATTCACCCAGCTATAAAGGAATGGAGCAGCAAGCAGTAAATTCAGATCCAATGTCTATTGCTATTTCTCCTCTTGCAATGCCACTTTTTGCAGGACCAGGTACAATTACAACTGCTTTAAGTCTGGCTAATGGAGGTTTGCAGAATCAACTGATGACCGTAGTTGCTTTTGCTCTACTATGTGTCATCACTTATCTCCTGTTAAGAAGTGCAAAACAAATTGCAGGCTTCTTGGGAGAAAATTTGATGAAAATTATAACAAAAATGATGGGACTTTTACTATTCTCGATAGGAATACAGATGATTATCGTCAGTGTGCAGACCTTGCTCAAATAGTGATTTGCATTGACAAAACGATTTGATTTGATAAAATAACTTTAACAATAGTCATGATGGTCAAAGCTCATGGATATTGCAGGCTTTTTGTTCTGCACTTCTTACGAGTTTTGACTGTTTTTGTGTCGTTTAAAGGAAAGGGCAAAAATGACTCAACAAGACTTTCGGACAAAGGTGGGAAACACTGTTTTTGGTGTTCGAGCGACAGCCTTGATTGTCCAAAATCGTAAACTTCTAGTCACCAAAGATAAGAACCAGTATTACACCATTGGTGGCGCTATTCAAGTCAATGAAAGAACGGAAGATGCAGTAGTCCGCGAAGTGAGGGAAGAATTGGGCGTCAAAGCTCAAGCTGGGCAGCTAGCTTTCGTGGTTGAAAATCGTTTTAAAGAAGACGGCGTTTATTATCACAACATCGAGTTTCATTATTTAGTGGATTTACTTGAGGATGCCCCATTGACCATGCAGGAAGATGAGAAAATGCAGCCCTGTGAGTGGATTGACTTGGATAAACTTGAGGGTATTCAGCTGGTTCCAGCCTTTTTAAAAACAGCCCTACCAAATTGGGACGGACAATTACGACACATCCATCTTAATGAATAGGAGATAAAATGATGGTTAAGCTTATTGCCCATGTACTTGTTCATAGTGGTGGTGATTATTTGCTCATTCAGCGTTCGGAAATTAAAAGAGGACAACCCAACGTTTATCCGACTTACTGGGATATTCCTGGTGGTGGGGTTGAAAAGGGTGAACTTCCGCGAGATGGAGCTCTTAGAGAATGTGTTGAAGAAGCGGGAGTTAGGCTAGACAGCAGTTCGCTCAAACTTCTTCACGAAGATAGTCAACTGGATACCTCTAAGGATACTGTCTTTACTCGCTTAGTTTATAAAGCAGAGTGGGTTGGGGAGAAGCCAATTATCAGATTAGATCCTGAAGAGCATACACACTTTAAATGGGTTACTATGGATCAAGCTCTAGAGGAGGAGAAGTTAGTTCCCTATTTGCGAGAAATTTTTGAAAGGTTAAGAAATGACTTATAATTTTACAGAAGAATACGATATTATTGTAATCGGTGCGGGGCACGCTGGGGTCGAGGCTTCCTTGGCTGCCAGCCGTATGGGCTGTAAGGTCTTGCTTGCGACTATTAACATTGAAATGTTGGCTTTCATGCCATGTAATCCCTCTATCGGTGGTTCTGCCAAGGGGATTGTCGTGCGTGAAGTGGATGCCCTTGGTGGCGAAATGGCCAAGACCATTGACAAGACTTACATCCAGATGAAGATGCTTAACACTGGGAAAGGCCCAGCTGTTCGTGCCCTTCGTGCGCAAGCTGACAAGGAGCTCTACTCTAAGGAAATGCGCAAGACAGTTGAAAACCAAGAAAATCTAACCCTACGTCAAACTATGATTGATGAGATTTTGGTGGAAGATGGCAAGGTTGTCGGTGTGCGTACGGCGACTCATCAAGAGTATGCTGCCAAGGCTGTTATTGTGACGACAGGGACTGCCCTCCGTGGGGAAATCATCATCGGAGATCTCAAGTACTCATCAGGACCAAACCATAGCCTAGCTTCTATTAACCTCGCTGACAATCTTAAGGAACTTGGTCTCGAAATCGGTCGTTTCAAGACAGGAACCCCTCCACGTGTCAAGGCTTCCTCTATTAACTACGATGTGACAGAGATTCAGCCAGGGGACGAAGCGCCTAATCACTTCTCATACACTTCACGTGATGAGGACTATGTTAAAGACCAAGTACCGTGCTGGTTGACCTATACCAATAGTACCAGTCATGAGATTATCCAAAATAACCTCCACCGTGCGCCTATGTTTACAGGTGTGGTCAAGGGAGTGGGGCCTCGTTACTGTCCATCGATTGAGGACAAGATTGTACGCTTTGCAGACAAGGAACGCCACCAACTCTTCCTAGAGCCAGAAGGACGCAATACAGAAGAAGTATATGTCCAAGGTCTCTCAACCAGCCTTCCTGAGGATGTACAACGTGACTTGGTACATTCCATCAAAGGTTTGGAAAATGCAGAGATGATGCGTACTGGTTATGCTATCGAGTACGACATGGTCTTGCCTCATCAATTGCGTGCAACGCTTGAAACCAAAAAAATCTCAGGACTTTTCACAGCTGGCCAGACAAATGGTACATCTGGTTACGAAGAGGCAGCAGGCCAAGGGATTATCGCAGGTATCAACGCGGCTCTGAAAATCCAAGGCAAGCCTGAGTTGATTTTGAAGCGCAGTGACGGTTATATCGGGGTCATGATTGATGACTTGGTGACCAAGGGAACCATTGAACCTTACCGTCTCTTGACCAGTCGTGCTGAATACCGCCTCATTCTCCGTCATGATAATGCTGATATGCGCTTGACTGAGATGGGACGCGAGATTGGTCTTGTGGATGATGAACGTTGGGCTCGATTTGAGATTAAGAAAAACCAATTTGACAATGAGATGAAACGCCTAGACAGTATCAAACTCAAGCCAGTCAAGGAAACCAATGCCAAGGTCGAAGCGATGGGATTCAAACCATTGACTGATGCAGTCACTGCCAAGGAGTTCCTCCGTCGTCCAGAAGTTTCTTACCAAGATGTGGTTGCCTTCATCGGACCTGCTGCTGAAGAATTGGATGACAAAATTATCGAATTGATTGAAACGGAAATCAAGTACGAAGGATACATCTCAAAAGCCATGGATCAGGTTGCCAAGATGAAGCGCATGGAAGAAAAACGCATTCCAGCCAACATCGACTGGGATGACATTGATTCCATTGCGACAGAAGCTCGTCAGAAGTTCAAACTCATCAATCCAGAAACCATCGGCCAAGCCAGCCGTATTTCTGGGGTTAACCCAGCAGATATCTCCATTCTTATGGTGTATCTGGAAGGTAAAAATCGAAGCATTTCAAAAAATTTAGAAAAAAAGGCTGACTAAAGACAAAGTGCTGAATTCTCTTTTGGGAATTCAGCTTTTTTGATAGAATCGTCCTCCATTTTCGAATAAAGAGAAAAGGAGGAATGACCATGCTGACGGTAGAAGAAAAAAATTTTTTAGACCACTATAAAAATACTTCCTATCATCGTTTTTATGAGATTGAACGCTTCGCTAGTCTCTGTCAAAAGTTAGACAAATGGCCACCACAGGCTGACAAGCTTTAGACTTTTTGATATACTAGAACAAATTAAAACATAGGAGAGAATGAATGAACGTATATGGCAGATTAGAAGAGGAACCAACTCCATCTTGGACGGGAATTCAGGATGATTTAGTTGGGAAAGAGGAGCGCTTCGAGGATGAACCTAGTTCATTTGCTCCCTTACCATTATTTAAGATCCTAATCTGGAGCACTCTAGTTGTACTTGTATCTGTAGTTCTTCCTTTCTTGCTAGGACTAACTAGCCCAGAGCAGGCACAAGATTTTTATATCGGATGGGCTATGCACCAGGGGGGAGATATCTACACAGACTATTTTGGAACGAGTGGTCTTCTCTATTACTTATTACAGTATCTAAGCAAGGGTAGTATTTTGTTTGCAGCCTATACTTGGCTTGCTCTAGTGGGTGCTGGGATTTTTCTTTTCCGTTCAACTTATACCTTGACGGAGGAGAACAAGCAGTCGCAACAAGTGTTGACCATCTTTTATCTTCTTGCTGGAGGACTTAGCTTTGGCGGTGGCTATGCCACTATTTTGGCCCTTCCATTCCTGTTTTACGCTCTCAGTTTAGTAACTAGGTATTTGGTAGAGTATAATCATGACAAAGGTTTCTTACGTATCGGGATGAGTTTGGCGCTTGCCTTCTTCTTTGCCCCTCTCGTCACAACTTTATATGCTCTAGTCTTATTCTTTGCTTTGTTAGCCTTTAATATTGGGCGTGGTCGCTTGGTTCATGGGCTTTATCAATTCTTTGCAGCTGGTCTTGGATTCTCGTTCTTCTTTTATCCAATTGGTTACTATACGGCTTATAATGGGAGTTTTGGGAATGCTATCAGTCAGATCCTCTATCCAGTAGATAGTTTGAAATTTATGTCCAATCCAGCCTTACTGGACAACCTCCTTTTTTATGGATTGTTAACAATTGGTCTTGGAGGATTAAGGCTCGTATTTACAGGACTCTTCCAGTCTAAACCAACCAAGCAATACGTCTTATCTATTTTTACTTCAGTAGCAATCCTATTGTTAGCTTGTTTAGAAATTTTCTCTACCGAACCGATCCATGGAAGTCGTCTAGCTGAGTTTCTTCCTTTCTTGTCCATTCTTTTATTGACTCATATTCGAACTGGGAAATTAGAAGGAGCTAATCGTCGTAGAAAACATCGAGAAGTACCCTCAATATGGGCAGTATTTCTTCAGGGTAATGTCTATTTGCCAGTTTTAGCTTTGGCCTATCTATTTTTGACTCCTCTGGTAGCCCGTTATGTTTTTCACTCAGAACAATATCAAGAACGTGCTCGTATGGAAACTACGGTTAAAGGACAAACACAGGCAACCGATCGTATTTATATATGGGATGATCTTACTAATGGTTATAAGACTAGTGAACGTTTAGCAGCTAGTCAGTTGCTATCACCAAAATTATATACTGGCCTTGATGCAAATCGTAGCAAACTTGTCAATGATTTACGTGATAATCAGCCTAAAGTGATTGTGGTCAATACCAAAACAGCTCTCTGGACGGAAGTGGAACAGCTTCTAGCAGAAAGCTACCAACCAGTTCAAAGTGAATTCAAAGACTTTAAACTTTACAAATTAAAATAAAATAATCAATATCTAGTGTAAATTTTATGAAAATAGGAATTTTAATACTAGATATTGATTTTTATTTTTATAGTGATATAATACTTTAAGAAAGAATATTTAAGAAAAGAGCCTGGATATGATTGTATTGGAAGAGAAAACAAACCCTGATCCAACCTTATTTGTTGAAAAGCGCGACGGTAGACGCGTCATTTTTGATGTAGATAAGATTGATAAAGCCTTACACAAGGCTGCTGAAAAGGTGATGGATGTAAGTCCTTTGGTCGAAAAACGTCTAAGTACTTTGATTGAACGTATTGTCGCTGAGATTCATAGTCGCTTTCCTCAAGGTGTAAAAATTTATGAAATCCAAAACATCGTAGAACATGAGTTATTGGAAGCTAAAGAATATGCCTTGGCAGAGGAATATATCACTTATCGAACTCAAAGGGATTTTGAGCGCTCAAAAGCAACAGATATCAACTTCAGTATCCATAAACTTCTCAACAAAGACCAGGCAGTTGTCAATGAGAATGCTAATAAAGATAGTGATGTTTTTAATACCCAGCGTGATTTGACGGCGGGGATTGTTGGGAAATCAATCGGTCTTCAAATGCTTCCTAAGCATGTGGCTAATGCCCACCAAAAAGGGGATATCCACTATCACGATTTGGACTATAGCCCTTACACTCCGATGACCAACTGCTGTTTGATTGATTTCAAGGGGATGTTGGAAAATGGTTTTAAGATTGGGAATGCAGAGGTAGAAAGTCCTAAGTCTATTCAGACTGCGACTGCTCAGATATCGCAAATCATCGCCAACGTTGCATCAAGTCAGTATGGAGGCTGTTCAGCAGACCGTATTGATGAAGTCTTGGCTCCTTATGCAGAAAAAAATTACCAAAAACACCTCAAAGATGCAGAGGAATGGGTACTACCTGACAAGCGTGAGGAGTACGCCTGGAAGAAAACCCAAAAAGATATCTATGATGCCATGCAATCTCTAGAGTATGAAATCAATACCCTCTTCACTTCAAATGGGCAAACACCCTTTACTTCTCTTGGTTTTGGTCTAGGAACCAATCGTTTTGAACGCGAAATTCAAAAGGCTATCTTGAACATTCGAATCAAGGGTTTGGGATCAGAACACCGTACAGCTATCTTCCCTAAATTGATCTTCACTCTTAAAAGAGGACTTAATCTGGAGGAAGGTTCACCTAACTACGATATCAAGCAGTTGGCGCTCGAATGCGCAACTAAACGGATGTACCCAGATGTCTTGTCTTACGATAAGATTATCGAATTGACAGGTTCCTTCAAGGTTCCGATGGGATGTCGTTCATTCCTTCAAGGATGGAAGGATGAAAATGGAGTTGAAGTTAACTCTGGCCGTATGAATCTAGGTGTCGTGACGGTCAATCTTCCTCGTATCGCCCTCGAGTCTGAAGGCGACCTGAACAAGTTCTGGGAAATCTTCAATGAGCGGATGAATATCGCAGAAGATGCACTGGTCTATCGTGTAGAGCGGACCAAGGAAGCCACTCCAGCTAATGCGCCTATCCTTTATCAATACGGTGCTTTTGGCCGCCGCCTTGGTAAGGAAGAAAGTGTTGACGAGCTCTTTAAGAATCGCCGTGCTACTGTTTCGCTTGGCTACATTGGACTTTATGAAGTAGCGACAGTCTTCTTTGGCAACAATTGGGAAACCAATCCAGAAGCTAAAGAATTCACCCTTGATATCATTCGAGATATGAAACATCGAGTAGAAGAGTGGTCAGACCAATACGGTTACCACTTCTCAATCTACTCAACACCATCTGAAAGTTTAACAGACCGCTTCTGTCGCCTGGATACAGAGAAATTCGGTTCTATTCCAGATATAACGGATAAAGAGTACTACACCAATTCCTTCCATTATGATGTCCGCAAAAATCCAACTCCTTTTGAAAAATTGGATTTCGAGAAGGTTTATCCAGAAGCGGGTGCATCAGGTGGCTTCATCCACTACTGTGAGTATCCAGTTCTTCAACAAAATCCAAAGGCCTTGGAAGCTGTTTGGGATTATGCTTATGACCGTGTAGGTTATCTCGGAACCAATACTCCAATTGACCGCTGTTACAAGTGTGATTTTGAAGGAGATTTTGAGCCGACAGAGAGAGGATTTGCTTGTCCTAACTGTGGAAATAACGATCCTAAAACAGTAGATGTGGTTAAACGGACCTGTGGTTATCTTGGGAATCCACAAGCTCGTCCGATGGTTAATGGGCGTCATAAGGAAATTGCTGCGCGTGTCAAACACATGAACGGTTCTACTATTAAAACAGCAGGACATGAAGTAAGAAGTTAGAAAGAAATAGAATGGGAAAATATCAATTAGACGATAAGGGCAAGGCCTTGGTTCAACGGTTCCACGAGAAACATTCAAAAGGTGGAGGCAATAAAAAAGACCGAGTGGCTAGCCTAAGAGAGCAATTTTTAAATAAGAATAAGAAAAAGTGAGAGTCCGCTCTCGCTTTTCTCTTAGTTGGAGGTAAAGATGATATTACGCAGGCCGACATTGGCGGATAAGGAAGCTGTTGTAGATATGATAGAGGAGTTTGAAGAGACCCAATCGACCCACAATGGCGGATTTTGGGATATTGAGAATTTCTCTTACGAGGACTGGCTAGAAACTAGCCGAAATAAAGAAATGGGAATAGGGTTGCTGGAAAATCGCGTTCCATCAATTCAGTTCGCTTTGTTTGATGAATCAGACCGTGCTTTAGGTTTTTTGAATCTACGGCTGAGATTAAATGAGGGCTTGCTGAATCATGCAGGCCATATTGGCTATTCCATCCGCCCGTCTGAAAGAGGCAAGGGCTACGCCAAAGAGTCCCTCCGACAAGGTCTACAAATTGCTAAGAAAAAGAATATCAAACGAGCGCTTGTGACTTGTAGCACGGAAAATCCTGCCAGTCGAGCTGTTATTTTAGCTAACGGTGGAGTCTATGAGGATGTTCGTAATGGAACGGAGCGCTATTGGATAGAGTTGGAGTAGAAGGATGACTTGGAATACACCAAAACCAGGCGAGTGGAAGAGTGAAGAACTCAGTCAAGGGCGTATCATTGACTATAAGGCTTTTAACTTTGTCGATGGAGAGGGGGTGCGCAATTCTCTCTATGTAGCAGGTTGTATGTTTCACTGCGAGGGCTGTTATAATGTTGCGACCTGGTCTTTCAATGCTGGTATCCCGTATACGCCAGAGTTAGAAGAACAAATCATGGCAGATCTGGCCCAACCCTATGTTCAAGGATTGACTTTATTAGGAGGAGAGCCTTTCCTCAATACAGGTATAATCTTACCTCTCGTAAAACGCATTCGTAAGGAATTGCCAGAAAAAGATATCTGGTCCTGGACGGGCTACACTTGGGAAGAAATGATGCTGGAGACTCCAGACAAACTGGAACTCTTGTCGTTGATTGATATCCTGGTCGATGGTCGTTATGATAAAAGCAAGCGCAATCTCATGCTCCAGTTCCGAGGCTCTTCTAATCAGCGGATTATAGATGTGCAAAAATCTCTGCAAAGTGGAAAAGTAGTTATTTGGGACAAGCTTAATGATGGGAAGCAAAGCTATGAACAGGTGAAGAGAGAATGAAGAAAAAAGACTTAATAGAGCAACTGGTCTCAGAAATAGACTCGGGAAGAATTAGGACGCTAGGGATCTACGGTCATGGGGCTTCAGGTAAATCAACTTTCGCTCAGGAATTATATCAATCCCTAGATTCTACTACAGTAAATTTGCTAGAAACAGATCCCTATATTACTTCGGAACGACATTTAGTGGTGCCAAAGGAGACTCCCAACCAAAAAGTGACCGCTTGTTTAGCAGTAGCGCATGAGCTAGCAAGTTTACAAAGAGATATCCTCGCTTTGCAGGCGGGTATGGATGTCTTGACAATAGAAGAACCTTGGAAGGCTAGTGAGGTCTTATCGGGAGCAAAACCAATTCTGATAGTCGAAGGGATGTCTGTGGGTTTTCTGCCCAAGGAATTCTTTGACAAAACCATTTGTTTCTACACGGATGAGGAGACCGAATTAAAAAGGCGACTAGCTCGAGATACGACTGTGAGAAATCGGGATACAAAATTTATATTGGCTAGTCAGCAGATGAGACGGATGCAGTATCTACAATACTATAAAGAAACCGAATCAAGAGCAGATATCTTGATAGATCAATCAGATGATAAATTTCAAATTAAAACTAAGATTATATAGAAGAAAAGTCAGATAATCCAGCATTTAAATATGCAAATTCATTAAAATTGAATAAGAAAACAGTTTCATCTAAAAAATTAAAAAAATCCTGTCAAATCCCTTGCAATCGCAGGGGCTTTGTGTTATTCTATTATGGTGCTGTAAATTACAGCTTTAGCTTTGATGCAAGAGGTTGCGACACGCTCGGTTGCATTGCCACGCAACGCGCATCGGTTTTCTTGTGGAGCTAGCCTATTATCTTAAATAGACGAAAAGGAGAAAAAGATGGCAAACAAAAAAATCCGTATCCGTTTGAAAGCTTACGAACACCGTACGCTTGACACAGCGGCTGCAAAAATCGTAGAATCAGCTACTCGTACAGGTGCAGAAGTTGCAGGTCCAATCCCACTTCCAACTGAGCGTAGCCTCTACACAATCATTCGTGCGACTCACAAATACAAAGACTCTCGCGAACAATTTGAAATGCGTACACACAAACGTTTGATCGATATCGTTAACCCAACTCAAAAAACAGTTGACGCTTTGATGAAATTGGATCTTCCAAGTGGTGTAAACGTAGAAATCAAACTTTAATCTAAAGCTTGATAACTTGAGCATAAAAAACGCTCGTTAAAAACTTTTTGAATAAAAAATATAGAAAAGGAACTATTTTCTCATGACAAAAGGAATCTTAGGGAAAAAAGTGGGAATGACTCAAATCTTCACTGAAGCTGGCGAATTGATCCCTGTAACAGTTATTGAAGCAACTCCAAACGTTGTTCTTCAAGTTAAAACTGTTGAAACAGACGGATACAACGCTATCCAAGTTGGTTTCGATGACAAACGCGAAGTATTGAGCAACAAACCTGCTAAAGGACATGTAGCAAAAGCTAACACGGCTCCTAAGCGCTTCATTCGTGAATTCAAAAACGTTGAAGGCTTGGAAGTTGGTGCTGAAATCACAGTTGAAACATTCGCAGCTGGAGACGTTGTTGACGTAACTGGTACTTCTAAAGGTAAAGGTTTCCAAGGTGTTATCAAACGCCACGGACAATCACGTGGACCTATGGCTCACGGTTCTCGCTACCACCGTCGTCCAGGTTCTATGGGACCTGTTGCACCTAACCGCGTATTCAAAGGTAAAAACCTTGCAGGACGTATGGGTGGCGACCGTGTAACAATTCAAAACCTTGAAGTTGTACAAGTTGTTCCAGAAAAGAACGTTATCCTTATCAAGGGTAACGTACCAGGTGCTAAGAAATCTCTTATCACTATCAAATCAGCAGTTAAAGCTGGTAAATAATAAGGAAAGGGGAATACAGTCAAAATGGCAAATGTAACATTATTCGACCAAACTGGTAAACAAGCGGGCGAAGTTGTTCTTAACGATGCAATCTTTGGTATCGAACCAAACCAATCTGTTGTGTTTGATGTCATCATCAGCCAACGTGCTAGCCTTCGTCAAGGAACTCACGCTGTTAAAAACCGTTCAGCCGTTTCAGGTGGCGGACGCAAACCATGGCGTCAAAAAGGAACTGGACGTGCTCGTCAAGGTTCTATCCGCTCTCCACAATGGCGTGGTGGTGGAATCGTCTTCGGACCAACTCCACGTAGCTATGCGTACAAACTTCCTCAAAAAGTTCGTCGCCTTGCACTAAAATCTGTTTACTCAGAAAAAGTTGCTGAAAACAAATTTGTAGCCGTTGATTCTCTTGAATTTACAGCTCCAAAAACTGCTGAATTTGCAAAAGTTCTTGCAGCTTTGAGCATCGATTCTAAAGTCCTTGTTATTCTTGAAGAAGGAAACGAATTCGCAGCTCTTTCAGCTCGTAACCTTCCAAACGTGAAAGTTGCGACTGCTACAACTGCAAGTGTTCTTGACATCGCAAATAGTGACAAACTTCTTGTTACTCAAGCAGCTATCTCTAAAATCGAGGAGGTTCTTGCATAATGAATTTGTATGATGTTATCAAAAAACCTGTAATCACTGAAAGCTCAATGGCTCAACTTGAAGCAGGAAAATATGTATTTGAAGTTGACACACGTGCGCACAAACTTTTGATCAAGCAAGCTGTTGAAGCTGCTTTCGAAGGTGTTAAAGTTGCAAATGTTAACACAATCAACGTAAAACCTAAAGCTAAACGTGTTGGACGTTACACTGGTTTTACTAACAAAACTAAAAAAGCTATCATCACACTTACAGCTGATTCAAAAGCAATCGAGTTGTTCGCTGCTGAAGCTGAATAATCTAAGGAGGAAATATCGTGGGAATTCGTGTTTATAAACCAACAACAAACGGTCGCCGTAATATGACTTCTTTGGATTTCGCTGAAATCACAACAAGCACACCAGAAAAAACTTTGCTTGTTGCTTTGAAGAGCAAGGCTGGTCGTAACAACAACGGTCGTATCACTGTTCGTCACCAAGGTGGTGGACACAAACGTTTCTACCGCTTGGTTGACTTTAAACGTAACAAAGATAACGTTGAAGCAGTTGTTAAAACTATCGAGTACGATCCAAACCGTTCTGCAAACATCGCTCTTGTGCACTACACTGACGGTGTGAAAGCATACATCATCGCTCCAAAAGGTCTTGAAGTCGGTCAACGTATCGTTTCAGGCCCTGAAGCTGATATCAAAGTAGGTAACGCTCTTCCGCTTGCTAACATCCCAGTTGGTACTTTGGTTCACAACATTGAGTTGAAACCAGGTCGTGGTGGTGAATTGGTTCGTGCTGCTGGAGCTTCTGCTCAAGTATTGGGACAAGAAGGTAAATACGTTCTTGTTCGTCTTCAATCAGGCGAAGTTCGTATGATTCTTGGAACTTGTCGTGCTACAGTTGGTGTTGTCGGAAACGAACAACATGGACTTGTAAACCTTGGTAAAGCAGGACGTAGCCGTTGGAAAGGTATCCGTCCAACAGTTCGTGGTTCTGTAATGAACCCTAACGACCACCCACACGGTGGTGGTGAAGGTAAAGCACCAGTTGGTCGTAAAGCACCATCTACTCCATGGGGCAAACCTGCTCTTGGTCTTAAAACTCGTAACAAGAAAGCGAAATCTGACAAACTTATCGTTCGTCGTCGCAACGAGAAATAATTTAAAACTAGTCGCTTAAGCAACTAGAAATTCCGCCAGCTCGGTAGCGCTCCTTGTGAGCGCAAGCCGCTGTGGTACAAAATTTAAAGGAGAAAATATAAAAATGGGACGCAGTCTTAAAAAAGGACCTTTCGTCGATGAGCATTTGATGAAAAAAGTTGAAGCTCAAGCTAACGACGAAAAGAAAAAAGTTATCAAAACTTGGTCACGTCGTTCAACGATCTTCCCAAGTTTCATTGGTTACACTATCGCAGTTTATGATGGACGTAAACACGTACCTGTTTACATCCAAGAAGACATGGTAGGTCACAAGCTTGGTGAATTCGCACCAACTCGTACTTACAAAGGTCACGCCGCAGACGACAAGAAGACACGTAGAAAATAAGGAGAACATAAATGGCAGAAATTACTTCAGCTAAAGCAATGGCTCGCACAGTACGTGTTTCACCTCGTAAATCACGTCTTGTTCTTGACAACATCCGTGGTAAAAGCGTAGCCGATGCAATCGCAATTTTGACATTCACTCCAAACAAAGCTGCTGAAATCATCTTGAAAGTTTTGAACTCAGCTGTAGCTAACGCTGAAAACAACTTTGGTTTGGATAAAGCTAACTTGGTAGTATCTGAAGCATTCGCAAACGAAGGACCAACTATGAAACGTTTCCGTCCACGTGCGAAAGGTTCAGCTTCACCAATCAACAAACGTACAGCTCACATCACTGTAGCTGTTGCAGAAAAATAAGGAGGTAAAATCGTGGGTCAAAAAGTACATCCAATTGGTATGCGTGTCGGCATCATCCGTGATTGGGATGCCAAATGGTATGCTGAAAAAGAATACGCGGATTACCTTCATGAAGATCTTGCAATCCGTAAATTCGTTCAAAAAGAACTTGCTGACGCAGCTGTTTCAACTATTGAAATCGAACGCGCAGTAAACAAAGTTAACGTTTCACTTCACACTGCTAAACCAGGTATGGTTATCGGTAAAGGTGGTGCTAACGTTGATGCACTTCGTGCTAAACTTAACAAATTGACTGGAAAACAAGTACACATCAACATCATCGAAATCAAACAACCTGATTTGGATGCTCACCTTGTTGGTGAAGGAATTGCTCGTCAATTGGAGCAACGTGTTGCTTTCCGTCGTGCACAAAAACAAGCAATCCAACGTGCAATGCGTGCTGGAGCTAAAGGAATCAAAACTCAAGTATCAGGTCGTTTGAACGGTGCAGATATCGCCCGTGCTGAAGGATACTCTGAAGGAACTGTTCCACTTCACACACTTCGTGCAGATATCGATTATGCTTGGGAAGAAGCAGACACTACATACGGTAAACTTGGTGTTAAAGTATGGATCTACCGTGGTGAAGTTCTTCCAGCTCGTAAAAACACTAAAGGAGGTAAATAACCAATGTTAGTACCTAAACGTGTTAAACACCGTCGTGAATTCCGTGGTAAAATGCGCGGTGAAGCTAAAGGTGGAAAAGAAGTAGCATTCGGTGAATACGGTCTTCAAGCTACAACTAGCCACTGGATCACTAACCGCCAAATCGAAGCTGCTCGTATCGCCATGACTCGTTACATGAAACGTGGTGGTAAAGTTTGGATTAAAATCTTCCCACACAAATCATACACAGCTAAAGCTATCGGGGTTCGTATGGGATCTGGTAAAGGGGCACCTGAAGGTTGGGTAGCACCAGTTAAACGTGGTAAAGTAATGTTTGAAGTTGCAGGTGTATCTGAAGAGATCGCTCGCGAAGCGCTTCGTCTTGCAAGCCACAAATTGCCGGTTAAATGTAAATTCGTAAAACGTGAAGCAGAATAAGGAGAAGGCATGAAACTTAATGAAGTAAAAGAATTTGTTAAAGAACTTCGTGGTCTTTCTCAAGAAGAACTCGCGAAGCGCGAAAACGAATTGAAAAAAGAATTGTTTGAACTTCGTTTCCAAGCTGCTACTGGTCAATTAGAACAAACAGCTCGCTTGAAAGAAGTTAAAAAACAAATCGCTCGTATCAAAACAGTTCAATCTGAAGCGAAATAATAGACTAGGGAAGGAGAAATTTCAATGGAACGCAATAATCGTAAAGTTCTTGTTGGACGTGTTGTATCTGACAAAATGGACAAGACAATCACAGTTGTAGTTGAAACAAAACGTAACCACCCAGTCTATGGTAAACGTATTAACTACTCTAAAAAATACAAAGCACATGATGAAAACAATGTTGCCAAAGAAGGCGATATCGTACGTATCATGGAAACTCGTCCGCTTTCAGCTACAAAACGTTTCCGTCTTGTAGAAGTCGTTGAAGAAGCGGTTATCATCTAATCAAACCTGAAAGGAGAAAACTGAAATGATTCAAACAGAAACTCGTTTGAAAGTCGCAGACAACAGCGGTGCACGCGAAATCTTGACTATCAAAGTTCTTGGTGGTTCTAAACGTAAATTTGCGAACATCGGTGATGTTATTGTGGCATCTGTAAAACAAGCTACTCCTGGTGGTGCGGTTAAAAAAGGTGACGTTGTTAAAGCAGTTATCGTTCGTACTAAATCAGGTGCTCGTCGTGCTGATGGTTCATACATCAAATTTGACGAAAACGCAGCAGTTATCATCCGTGAAGATAAAACTCCTCGCGGAACACGTATCTTTGGCCCAGTTGCACGTGAATTGCGTGAAGGTGGCTTCATGAAGATCGTGTCACTTGCTCCAGAAGTACTTTAATTTTCACAGAGCAAAAACAAACAAACACAGTCCCCTGGCTTAGCCAGGGTGCCCATTGGGCGTAAGAATAAAAGGAGAAAAAAATGTTTGTAAAAAAAGGCGACAAAGTTCGCGTAATCGCTGGTAAAGATAAGGGAACAGAAGCTGTTGTCCTTACTGCCCTTCCAAAAGTAAACAAAGTTATCGTTGAAGGTGTTAACATCGTTAAGAAACACCAACGTCCAACTAACGAACTTCCTCAAGGTGGTATCATCGAGAAGGAAGCAGCTATCCACGTATCAAACGTTCAAGTTTTGGACAAAAATGGTGTAGCTGGTCGTGTTGGTTACAAATTTGTAGACGGTAAAAAAGTTCGCTACAACAAAAAATCAGGCGAAGTGCTTGATTAATCACGAAGGAAAGGAGAAGTATAATGGCAAATCGTTTAAAAGAAAAATATCTTAATGAAGTAGTTCCTGCTTTGACAGAACAATTCAACTACTCATCAGTGATGGCTGTGCCTAAAGTAGATAAGATCGTTTTGAACATGGGTGTTGGTGAAGCTGTATCAAACGCTAAAAGCCTTGAAAAAGCTGCTGAAGAATTGGCGCTTATCTCAGGTCAAAAACCACTTATCACTAAAGCTAAAAAATCAATCGCCGGCTTCCGTCTTCGTGAAGGTGTTGCGATCGGTGCAAAAGTTACCCTTCGTGGTGAACGTATGTACGAATTCTTGGATAAATTGGTTTCAGTTTCACTTCCACGTGTGCGTGACTTCCATGGTGTTCCAACAAAATCATTTGATGGACGCGGAAACTACACACTTGGTGTGAAAGAACAATTGATCTTCCCAGAAATCAACTTTGATGACGTTGACAAAACTCGTGGTCTTGACATCGTTATCGTAACTACTGCTAACACTGACGAAGAGTCACGTGCATTGCTTACAGGCCTTGGAATGCCTTTTGCAAAATAATATAGGAGGTATAACTAATGGCTAAAAAATCTATGATTGCTAAGAACAAACGCCCAGCGAAGTTCTCTACTCAAGCATACACTCGCTGTGAACGTTGTGGACGTCCACACTCAGTTTACCGCAAGTTTAAACTTTGCCGTGTTTGCTTCCGTGAATTGGCATATAAAGGTCAAATCCCTGGTGTAACAAAAGCATCTTGGTAATTTAAGATATCAAGGGCGTCAAAACTCCAAGTGAAAATAGGAAACTTGACGAAGAAACTTTAGTTTCTAGAAAAGTTTATCTTTTTCACACAGAGTTTAGCCCGGGTTCAGTTGGGCTTGCCAATTTGAACACGAGCTACAGCTTTGGCAAAAAAGACCAATTTGCTTTGGAGCATCGCTCCTGCATCAAATTGCCTATTTTTGCTCTTGCTGTTACGCTCTTTGTATCATGTATTAACTAGCAAGTGCAACTTGCAAACTACTAGTAAGAGGAGAAAAATAAAATGGTTATGACTGACCCAATCGCAGACTTCCTAACTCGTATTCGTAACGCTAACCAAGCAAAACACGAAGTACTTGAAGTACCTGCATCAAACATCAAAAAAGGGATTGCAGAAATCCTTAAACGCGAAGGTTTTGTTAAGAACGTAGAAATCATCGAAGATGACAAACAAGGCATCATCCGTGTATTCCTTAAATACGGACCAAACGGTGAAAAAGTTATCACAAACTTGAAACGTGTTTCTAAACCAGGACTTCGTGTCTACAAAAAACGTGAAGACCTTCCAAAAGTACTTAACGGTCTTGGAATTGCTATCCTTTCAACTTCTGAAGGTTTGCTTACTGATAAAGAAGCACGCCAAAAGAACGTTGGTGGTGAGGTTATCGCTTACGTTTGGTAATATTTAGCTCCCAATTTCTTTGTGACTCGTCGTTATCGTCTCTTGCCTAATCCAAAGTTATGCCTGCGAGACGATGCCTAGATTCACTTTGAAATTAAAACCTAAATATTCCTTTAAATCGAGAAATCGATTTAACCCCGTGAAAACTGGCCAACATGGCCTGACAATTTAACAGGAGAATAAAAACATGTCACGTATTGGTAATAAAGTTATCGTGTTGCCTGCTGGTGTTGAAATCACTAACAATGACAACGTTGTAACTGTAAAAGGACCTAAAGGAGAACTTACTCGTGAGTTCTCAAAAGATATTGAAATTCGTGTGGAAGGTACTGAAGTAACTCTTCACCGTCCAAACGATTCAAAAGAAATGAAAACTATCCACGGAACTACTCGTGCTCTTTTGAACAACATGGTTATTGGTGTATCAGAAGGATTCAAGAAACAACTTGAAATGCGTGGGGTTGGTTACCGTGCACAACTTCAAGGATCAAAACTTGTTTTGGCTGTTGGTAAATCACATCCAGACGAAGTTGAAGCTCCAGAAGGAATTACTTTTGAACTTCCAAACCCAACAACAATCGTTGTTAGCGGAATTTCAAAAGAAGTAGTTGGTCAAACAGCTGCTTACGTACGTAGCCTTCGTTCACCAGAACCATACAAAGGTAAAGGTATCCGTTACGTTGGCGAATATGTTCGTCTTAAAGAAGGTAAAACAGGTAAATAATATTGAGTGGTTGATTTTCAACCACCAATACTATTTCCAACTTTGTGCATAGCACACGATTTAAAACTAAAGAGGTGAAAACTGTGATTTCTAAACCAGATAAAAACAAACTCCGCCAAAAACGCCACCGTCGCGTTCGCGGAAAACTCTCTGGAACTGCTGATCGCCCACGTTTGAACGTATTCCGTTCTAATACAGGCATCTACGCTCAAGTTATTGATGACGTAGCGGGTGTAACGCTCGCAAGTGCTTCAACTCTTGACAAAGAAGTTTCAAAAGGAACAAAAACTGAACAAGCCGTTGCTGTCGGTAAACTCGTTGCAGAACGTGCAAACGCTAAAGGTATTTCAGAAGTGGTGTTCGACCGCGGTGGATATCTATATCACGGACGTGTGAAAGCTTTGGCTGATGCAGCTCGTGAAAACGGATTGAAATTCTAATAGGAGGACACTAGAAAATGGCATTTAAAGACAATGCAGTTGAATTAGAAGAACGCGTAGTTGCTGTTAACCGTGTTACTAAAGTTGTTAAAGGTGGACGTCGTCTTCGTTTTGCAGCTCTTGTAGTCGTTGGTGACCACAACGGTCGCGTAGGATTTGGTACTGGTAAAGCTCAAGAAGTTCCAGAAGCAATCCGCAAAGCAGTAGAAGATGCTAAGAAAAACTTGATCGAAGTTCCTATGGTTGGAACAACAATCCCACACGAAGTTATTTCAGAATTCGGTGGAGCTAAAGTATTGTTGAAACCAGCTGTAGAAGGTTCTGGAGTTGCCGCTGGTGGTGCTGTTCGTGCCGTTATCGAGTTGGCAGGTGTAGCTGATGTTACATCTAAATCTCTTGGCTCAAATACTCCAATCAACATTGTTCGCGCAACTGTTGAAGGTTTGAAACAATTGAAACGCGCTGAAGAAGTTGCTGCCCTTCGTGGTATTTCAGTTTCTGATTTGGCATAAGAAAGGGGATAAAATGGCTCAAATTAAAATTACTTTGACTAAGTCTCCAATCGGACGCATTCCATCACAACGTAAAACTGTTGTAGCACTTGGACTTGGCAAATTGAACAGCTCTGTTATTAAAGAAGATAACCCAGCAGTACGTGGTATGATTACTGCAGTATCTCACTTGGTAACAGTTGAAGAAGTAAACTAATTAAATTTTAGGGGATGTGCAGTATACCATCCCCTAAAACTAGATATAGTCATCTTTGATGACAAACGTATAGGCGAGTTGATAGGAGAGACAACCTTTTCTCTCTTATCGGCGCTAGCATTTTACAAAAGAGGAGAAAATATATAATGAAACTTCATGAATTGAAACCTGCAGAAGGTTCTCGTAAAACTCGTAACCGTGTTGGTCGTGGTACTTCATCAGGTAACGGTAAAACATCTGGTCGTGGTCAAAAAGGTCAAAAAGCTCGTAGCGGTGGCGGAGTACGTCTTGGTTTTGAAGGTGGACAAACTCCATTGTTCCGTCGTCTTCCAAAACGTGGATTCACTAACATCAACGCTAAAGAATACGCAATTGTTAACCTTGACCAATTGAACGTCTTTGAAGATGGTGCAGAAGTAACTCCAGTTGTTCTTATCGAATCAGGAATTGTTAAAGCTGAGAAATCAGGTATCAAAATTCTTGGTAACGGTGAGTTGACTAAGAAATTGTCTGTAAAAGCAGCTAAATTCTCTAAATCAGCTGAAGAAGCTATCACTGCTAAAGGTGGTTCAGTAGAAGTCATCTAAGAGAGGTGACCTATGTTTTTTAAATTATTGAGAGAAGCCTTCAAAGTCAAGCAAGTTCGATCAAAAATTCTTTTTACAATTTTTATCGTCTTTGTCTTCCGTATCGGGACTAGCATTACGGTTCCATGGGTGAATGCCAATAGCTTGAATGCTTTGAGTGGTCTATCTTTTCTAAATATGTTAAGTTTGGTGTCTGGTAATGCCATGAAAAACTTTTCAGTTTTTGCACTTGGTGTTAGTCCATACATTACTGCTTCTATCGTTGTCCAACTCTTACAAATGGATTTATTACCAAAGTTTGTAGAGTGGGGCAAACAAGGGGAAGTTGGTCGTAGAAAATTGAACCAGGCAACTCGATATATTGCCCTTGTTCTTGCATTCGTGCAATCTATCGGAATTACTGCTGGTTTTAATGCTTTATCTGGAGCCAAACTTTTGACTGTTCCTTTAACACCACAAGTTTTCCTTGTGATTGGAGCAATCCTAACAGCGGGTAGTATGATTGTAACTTGGTTGGGAGAGCAAATTACTGATAAGGGTTATGGAAATGGTGTTTCCATGATTATCTTTGCGGGGATTGTTGCTTCAATTCCTGATATGATCAAGGGAATTTATGTTGACTACTTTGTCAATGTACCAAGCGACCGCTTGACCTCATCCCTCATTTTTGTTGCTATCTTAATTGTAGCAGTCTTATTGATTGTTTACTTTACAACTTATGTTCAACAAGCTGAATATAAGATACCAATTCAGTATACTAAGGTAGCACAAGGAGCACCATCAAGTTCCTATCTTCCTTTGAAGATTAACCCTGCTGGGGTTATCCCTGTTATCTTTGCTAGCTCAATTACAGCAGCACCAGCGGCAATTTTACAATTTGTAAGTGCATCTGGTCTTGATTGGGCCTGGGTACGTAGTGCTCAGGAGTTGCTATCTACAACAGCCCCTACAGGTATCGCTTTGTACGCTCTGTTGATTATCCTCTTTACATTCTTCTATACATTTGTACAGATTAATCCAGAGAAGGCAGCAGAAAATTTGCAAAAGAGCGGTGCTTATATCCACGGTGTCCGTCCTGGTAAAGGGACAGAAGAGTATATGTCAAAACTTCTTCGTCGTCTCGCAACAGTCGGTTCCCTCTTCCTAGGAGTCATTTCCATTTTACCTATTGTAGCTAAGGATTTATTCGGTCTTTCAGAAGTCGTTGCTTTTGGGGGAACAAGTCTTTTGATCATTATCTCAACAGGTATTGAAGGAATTAAACAATTGGAAGGTTATTTATTGAAACGTAAGTATGTTGGTTTCATGAATACAACAGAATAATTGTAATAGAAAAGAAAATTCACTATTGCTCAGAGAGTGGAGTTTAAAAATCAAAGACCTTGTCAGATTTTTATCTCCTCTCTTCTATTTTGTTTTTAAATAGGAGTTGAAATGAATTTTTGCTTCTATTTAAAAATAAAAAAGGAGTTTGAATCATGAATCTTTTGATTATGGGCTTACCTGGTGCAGGTAAGGGTACACAAGCAGCAAGAATTGTTGAACAATTCCATGTTGCTCATATCTCAACAGGTGATATGTTCCGTGCGGCAATGGCTAACCAAACTGAAATGGGTGTCTTAGCTAAGTCTTATATCGACAAAGGCGAGTTAGTTCCAGATGAAGTCACAAACGGTATCGTAAAAGAGCGTCTCTCACAAGATGACATTAAAGAAACTGGTTTCTTGTTGGACGGGTACCCACGTACAATTGAACAAGCTCATGCCTTGGATAAAACTTTAGCTGAATTAGGGATTGAACTTGAAGGTGTTATTAACATCGAAGTAAATCCAGATTGTCTTTTGGAGCGTTTGAGTGGTCGTATCATTCACCGTGAAACTGGCGAAACTTTCCACAAAGTTTTCAACCCACCAGTTGACTACAAAGAAGAAGACTATTACCAACGTGAAGATGATAAACCTGAAACAGTAAAACGTCGTTTGGATGTCAATATTGCCCAAGGTGAACCGATTATTGCCCACTATCGTGCTAAAGGTTTGGTACATGATATCGAAGGTAATCAAGATATCAATGATGTATTTACAGATATCGAAAAAGTATTGACAAATTTGAAATAAAAGCGTTTTTCATGCTTGCAAAATGTCTCTACAAATGTTATACTGAATTAGTCTGACTTATAATTGTTGTCTCTGTGTCTAGAGGCATCAAATCGAAATTTATGGAGGTACTTTTGCGTGGCAAAAGACGATGTGATTGAAGTTGAAGGTAAAGTAGTTGATACTATGCCGAATGCAATGTTTACGGTTGAACTTGAAAATGGACATCAGATTTTAGCAACAGTTTCTGGTAAAATTCGTAAAAACTATATTCGTATTTTAGCGGGAGATCGTGTTACTGTCGAAATGAGTCCATATGACTTGACACGTGGACGTATCACTTACCGCTTTAAATAATCGAAAAACTTGGAGGGATAAGAAATGAAAGTAAGACCATCGGTCAAACCAATTTGCGAATACTGTAAAGTTATTCGTCGTAATGGTCGTGTTATGGTAATTTGCCCAGCAAATCCAAAACACAAACAACGTCAAGGATAAGATAGAAAGGAGAAAACATGGCTCGTATTGCTGGAGTTGACATTCCAAATGACAAACGCGTAGTAATTTCATTGACTTATGTGTACGGTATCGGACTTCCAACATCTAAGAAAATCTTGGCAGCTGCTGGAATTTCAGAAGATGTACGTGTTCGCGATCTTACACCAGATCAAGAAGATGCTATCCGTCGTGAAGTGGATGCAATCAAAGTTGAAGGTGACCTTCGTCGTGAAGTTAACTTGAACATCAAACGTTTGATGGAAATCGGTTCATACCGTGGTATCCGTCACCGTCGTGGACTTCCTGTCCGTGGACAAAACACTAAAAACAACGCTCGCACTCGTAAAGGTAAAGCTGTTGCGATTGCTGGTAAGAAAAAATAATATAGGAGGTAAAAGTCTTGGCTAAACCAACACGTAAACGTCGTGTGAAAAAGAATATCGAATCTGGTATTGCTCATATTCACGCTACATTTAATAACACTATTGTTATGATTACTGATGTGCATGGTAATGCAATTGCTTGGTCATCAGCTGGTGCTCTTGGTTTCAAAGGTTCTCGTAAATCTACACCATTTGCTGCTCAAATGGCTTCTGAAGCTGCTGCTAAATCTGCACAAGAACACGGTCTTAAGTCAGTTGAAGTTACTGTTAAAGGTCCAGGTTCTGGTCGTGAGTCAGCTATTCGTGCTCTTGCTGCCGCTGGTCTTGAAGTAACAGCAATTCGTGATGTGACTCCAGTGCCACACAATGGTGCTCGTCCTCCAAAACGTCGCCGTGTATAATCATAACCTTACACTGCTTTTCGTTTAAGAGGGAGTAACTAAATGATCGAGTTTGAAAAACCAAATATAACAAAAATTGATGAAAATAAAGATTATGGCAAGTTTGTAATCGAACCGCTTGAACGTGGTTACGGTACAACACTTGGTAACTCTCTTCGTCGTGTACTTCTAGCTTCTCTTCCAGGGGCTGCTGTAACATCTATCAATATCGAAGGTGTATTGCATGAATTTGATACAGTTCCGGGTGTTCGCGAAGACGTGATGCAAATCATTCTGAACATCAAAGGTATTGCAGTAAAATCTTACGTTAAAGACGAAAAGATCATTGAACTAGATGTGCAAGGTCCTGCTGAAATTACAGCTGGAGATATCTTGACAGATAGCGACATTGAAATTGTAAATCCAGATCATTATCTCTTTACAATCGGTGAAGGTTCTTCTCTAAAAGCGACAATGACTGTTAACAGTGGTCGTGGATATGTACCTGCTGATGAAAATAAAAAAGATAATGCACCAGTTGGAACACTTGCTGTAGATTCTATTTATACACCAGTTACAAAAGTCAACTATCAAGTTGAACCTGCTCGTGTAGGTAGCAATGATGGTTTCGACAAATTAACCCTTGAAATCTTGACTAATGGAACAATTATTCCAGAAGATGCATTAGGGCTTTCAGCACGTATCTTGACAGAGCACCTTGATTTGTTTACAAATCTTACAGAGATTGCTAAGTCAGCAGAAGTGATGAAAGAAGCTGATACTGAATCGGACGACCGTATCTTGGAACGTACGATTGAGGAACTTGACTTGTCTGTGCGTTCATACAACTGTTTGAAACGTGCCGGTATCAACACTGTGCATGATTTGACAGAAAAATCTGAAGCAGAGATGATGAAAGTAAGAAATCTTGGACGCAAGAGTTTGGAAGAAGTGAAAGTCAAACTCATTGATTTGGGTCTTGGATTAAAAGATAAATAAAGGAGGAATAAATGGCTTACCGTAAACTAGGACGCACTAGCTCACAACGTAAAGCAATGCTTCGCGATTTGACAACTGACCTTTTGATCAACGAATCAATCGTGACAACTGAAGCTCGTGCTAAAGAAATCCGTAAAACTGTTGAAAAAATGATTACTCTAGGTAAACGTGGTGATTTGCATGCACGTCGTCAAGCAGCTGCTTTCGTACGTAATGAAATCGCATCTGAAAACTATGATGAAGCAACTGATAAGTACACTTCTACTACAGCACTTCAAAAATTGTTCTCAGAAATCGCACCTCGTTATGCTGAGCGTAACGGTGGATACACTCGTATCCTTAAAACTGAACCACGTCGTGGTGATGCAGCGCCAATGGCGATCATCGAATTAGTATAAAATCATCAATTTTGTTGAGTGTTATGATGATGGGGTCTTGTGCTCTTAGTCTAGCTCTGGTCTACCGCTAGGACTTATGTCCTAGCGGGAACACTCATCATAAGATGATAAGGTAGACGCTTGTTTACGAAATTGTTTTTTACTAAAGAACAATTTCGTAAGCAGGCGTTTTTGAGTATTTTAGTAAGAAATATGCTATACTATTGAAAAAGAAAATCAACAATGTTCATTTTCTCAAAAATATTCTATAAAGAGCTTATGAGCCAATATATTATCAGTTTCAAGTTCTAAACTAGCGACTTGGTAAAAAATATTAGCCTGGTACAAGATCAACTAAAAGATTTTTTTAGGGTTTCAACTTGGATAATTATTCACTATTAAGTGATTTAGTTACTCTATCCCCCTTTTTCATTTTATTTTTGTCCAAAATGGATATCGTTCTATGTTAGAAACGGAGTTTAATCATGAAAGCTATTATTACTGTTGTTGGTAAAGATAAATCTGGAATTGTTGCAGGTGTTGCGACAAAAATTGCTGAATTAGGCTTAAATATTGATGATATCTCACAAACAGTCTTGGACGAATTCTTTACTATGATGGCTGTGGTATCTAGTGATGAAAAACAAGATTTTACTCATCTTAGAAACGAATTTGAGGTTTTTGGTCAGACTTTGAATGTCAAAATCAATATTCAAAGTGCGGCTATTTTTGATGCTATGTACAATATCTAGGAGGTATTTATGGATATTAGACAAGTTACCGAAACAATCGCAATGATTGAGGAGCAAAACTTCGACATTAGAACCATTACCATGGGGATTTCCCTTTTGGACTGTATCGATCCAGATATCAATCGTGCTGCGGACAAAATATATGAAAAGATTACTACAAAAGCAGCTAATTTAGTGGCTGTTGGAGATGAAATTGCGGCTGAGTTAGGAATTCCTATTGTGAATAAACGTGTGTCAGTAACTCCAATTTCCTTGATTGGTGCTGCTACCGATGCGACGGATTATGTAGTCTTAGCTAAAGCACTGGATAAAGCTGCGAAAAAAATTGGTGTTGACTTCATTGGTGGTTTTTCAGCCTTGGTACAAAAGGGATATCAAAAAGGTGATGAAATCCTCATCAACTCTATTCCTCGTGCCTTAGCAGAAACGGATAAGGTTTGTTCATCAGTAAATATCGGTTCGACTAAATCGGGTATCAATATGACTGCAGTAGCGGATATGGGGCGCATTATCAAGGAAACAGCTTCTTTATCTGATATGGGGGCGGCTAAATTGGTTGTATTTGCTAACGCGGTAGAGGACAATCCCTTTATGGCAGGCGCTTTTCATGGTGTTGGTGAAGCAGATGTCATCATCAATGTAGGTGTTTCTGGTCCAGGTGTCGTTAAACGTGCCTTGGAAAAGGTTCGTGGTCAGAGCTTTGATGTTGTTGCTGAAACTGTTAAAAAGACAGCCTTCAAGATTACCCGCATTGGTCAATTAGTCGGTCAAATGGCTAGTGAGCGTCTGGGAGTTGATTTTGGAATTGTCGATCTGAGTTTGGC
Organism: Streptococcus fermentans; assembly: GCF_040888305.1. Lineage (NCBI taxonomy): Bacteria > Bacillati > Bacillota > Bacilli > Lactobacillales > Streptococcaceae > Streptococcus > Streptococcus fermentans. Next base: position 126,251 of record NZ_JBFNFG010000005.1, read on the forward strand.
TCCAACTCCAGCAGTGGGTGATTCTGTAGCCCGTGTCCTTGAGGAAATGGGGTTAGAGACAGTTGGGACTCATGGAACGACTGCTGCCTTGGCTCTCTTGAACGACCAAGTTAAAAAAGGTGGAGTTATGGCTTGCAACCAAGTTGGTGGTTTGTCAGGTGCTTTCATCCCAGTTTCTGAGGACGAGGGGATGATTGCTGCAGTGCAAAACGGCTCCCTTAATTTGGAAAAACTAGAAGCTATGACGGCTATCTGTTCAGTTGGTTTGGATATGATTGCCATTCCTGAAGATACACCTGCAGAAACGATTGCGGCAATGATTGCGGATGAAGCTGCTATCGGAGTCATCAATATGAAAACAACTGCTGTACGTATTATTCCAAAAGGAAAAGAAGGCGATATGATTGAATTTGGTGGCCTTCTAGGAACGGCTCCAGTCATGAAAGTTAACGGTGCCTCGTCTGTCGACTTCATTGCACGTGGAGGACAAATCCCGGCTCCAATCCATAGTTTTAAAAATTAAAAAGAAGTGGAATCTGTTTAAGTTGGATTTAAGGATAGACCTGTATACTACTATCATTAAATAAAGACCTCCTAACTTTATTTAATTAAAATCCTAACTTTTTCATAATAATCTCCTACAAAAGTCACTCTTTGGAGTGACTTTTGTTTTATATCAAGAGAAAATAAAGAAAGTAGCATGTTCAAATTTGTAAATTTGTTCAAAAATAAGATGATTTAAAGGATGAAACTAGTTTTTTTATTCTGTAAAATGGGCTAAAACCTTGCTATGATTGGCTTTTTGAAAAATTATGGTATAATAGTAGTAGTTTTAATAGATGGAGTTGAATTTTGAAAAAACGCTTTCGTGTAAAAAAAGAGAAAGATTTTAGTGCAATATTTAAAAAAGGGGAGAGTTTTGCTAATCGTAAATTTGTTATTTATCGATTAGAAAATAATGAACAGCATTTTCGAGTTGGCCTATCTGTCAGTAAAAAATTAGGAAACGCTGTCACGAGGAATCAGATCAAGAGAAGAATTCGACATATTCTGATTGAACATAAAAATCAGCTGGTTGAAAATGTAGATTTTGTTGTGATTGCTCGAAAAGGTGTTGAAATCTTGGACTACGCGGAAATGGAGAAAAATCTACTTCACGTATTAAAGTTATCAAAGATTTACCAGGAAGGAAATGGGAGTGAAAAAGAAATTACAGTTGACTAGCTTAATGGTGCTTGCTTTATTTGTGATGAGCGCCTGCACGGCTAGTGGTACGACGAGTGAGATTACAGCTGAATCAACAGGTTTTTGGAGTAAATTTGTTTATTTTTTTGCTGAAATCATTCGCTTTTTATCATTTGATACAAGTATTGGTCTGGGGATTATATTATTTACCCTTCTGATTAGAACGATTCTTCTACCAGTCTTTCAGATACAAATGGTGGCATCTAGAAAGATGCAAGAAGTACAACCACTGGTTAAGGAGTTGCGAGAACGTTATCCGGGACGGGATATGGAGAGCCGTACCAAGTTGGACCAAGAAATGCGTCAGTTGTTCAAGCAACATGGTGTCAAACAGTCAGCTTCTCTTTGGCCAATCTTAATCCAAATGCCAGTCTTGTTGGCCTTGTTCCAAGCTTTGAGTAGGGTAGAATTTCTAAAAACGGGTCATTTCTTATGGATTAACCTTGGTGGTGTTGATACGACTTTCGTTTTGCCTATTTTGGCAGCTATCTTTACTTTCCTTAGCACCTGGTTATCCAATAAGGCCATGGTTGAGAAAAATGGCGCCATGACAGGAATGATGTATGCAATGCCAGTCATGATTTTCTTCTTTGCCATGTATTCACCAAGTGGGGTTGCCTTATACTGGGCGGTATCCAATGCTTATCAGGTGCTCCAAACCTATCTGCTCAACAATCCATTCAAGATTATTGCAGAGCGTGAGGCGGGAGTACAGGCTAAGAAGGATTTAGAAATCAAGAAGAGAAAAGCTCTCAAGAAAGCACAGAAAAAGAAAAAGTAAGGAGGAATCTTGTAATGGTATTATTTACAGGTTCAACTGTTGAGGAAGCAATCCAAACGGGATTGAAGGAATTGGGGATTCCTAGAATGAAGGCGCATATTAAGGTTGTCTCAAGGGAGAAAAAAGGTTTCTTTGGCCTTTTTGGGAAGAAACCAGCGCAAGTTGATATCGAAGCAATTAGTGAGACAACTGTTGTGAAGGCAAATCAGCAAGCAGTCAAGGGAGTTCCAAAGGAAGTTAATGCTAAGAACGAACCCGTTAAGACTGTTAGTGAGGCAACAGTAGACTTAGGTCATGTTGTTGAAGCAATCAAGAAAATCGAGGAAGAAGGACAAGGGATCTCTGAAGAGGTTAAGGCCGAAATTCTAAAAAATGAGAAAGAGGCTAGTACAATTTTAGAGGAGACTGGTCATATTGCCATTCTAAAAGATTTACTGCCAGAAGAATCTAAAGAGCAGGAAGAAGTCGAGCAGAATGATGATTTAGAAAATCTAGGTTTGAAGATTGAACCGACCTATGATATTGACCAGGTGGTCGAAGAAGTGACCAACTATGTTCAAGGTATTATTGATGATATGGATGTTGAGGGAGCAATCTCAAGCACTTCAAATCGTCGTTCTATCAATATGCAAATTGATACCAATGAACCGGGCCGTATTATCGGTTACCACGGGAAGGTCTTGAAATCTCTCCAACTTTTAGCACAGAATTATCTCTATAATCGCTATTCAAGAACCTTCTATATTACCATCAATGTTAATGATTATGTAGAACACCGTGCAGAAGTCTTGCAAAGTTATGCACAGAAGTTAGCTACACGTGTCCTAGAAGAGGGGCGTAGTCAGGTGACTGATCCAATGTCTAGCAGCGAACGTAAAATCATCCATCGTATTATTTCACGTATGGAGGGTGTCACTAGTTATTCAGAAGGTGATGAGCCAAATCGTTACGTTGTGGTTGATACAGAATAATCAAAGCAAAATCAGGGGCATCCTGATTTTTTGCTAGCTAAGGGAGGTTGATCCTATGTTGAATACAATGAGAGAATATCTAGCTTACTCTGGTTTACAGTATCAAAAACCCGAGAGGGCAGGTCAAGAAGCTGAAAAAATGCTTTATTTGAGGAGCAAGGGGCAGAAGGCCAGAAAGGCCTTTACACACTTAGCCAAGGCTTTTCAAGAAAGACATCCAGAATGGGATCTCCAAGGGACGAGTCAGTGGATGAATCAAGCCCAACGTTTGCGACCGCATTTCTGGGCCTATCTACAGCGTGAGGGAGAAGTGACAGAGCCTATGTTGGCTCTTCGTTTATATGGAAGCCCTTCTGATTTTGGAGTTTCACTAGAAGTGAGTTTTATAGAACGTAAGAAGGATGATAAAACTTTAGACAAGCAGGCCAAGGTCCTAGAAGTTCCAGTATTAGACGGAATTTACTATCTAGTCTACTCAAATGGAGAAAGTCACAAGATGGAGGCTACTGAGGAAAATCGTCAAATTTTAAGAGAAAAACTATCCCATCAGGAAGTCCGAAAAGTTTTGGTGAAGATAGATGTTCCAGTGGCCGAAAATTCATCTGAAGAAGAAATCCTAGAAGTCCTACTGGAATCTTATGAAACAATTCTTCCCTTTTATCTAGCTACGAGAAAATAAGATAAGCCGTAAAATATCATAAATCATACAGTCCAAGAGTGAACAGTCCGCTGTGTAATTCTTGGTCTTTTTGTTTCCGTTTTCACATTATATAATAAACTTACAAAAACAATTCAAAAGGAGAACAATTATGGAAGTCATTTCAAGTGTTCTAAATTGGTTTTCTAGCAATATTTTGCAGAATCCCGCATTTTTCGTAGGTATATTGGTGTTGATAGGATATGCACTTTTGAAAAAACCTGCTCATGATGTTTTCTCAGGTTTCGTTAAAGCAACAGTAGGCTATATGTTGCTCAACGTGGGTGCTGGTGGTTTGGTTACAACTTTCCGTCCAATCTTGGCAGCCCTTAACTACAAATTCCAAATTGGTGCAGCGGTTATCGACCCTTACTTTGGACTTGCTGCAGCAAACAACAAAATTGCAGCAGAGTTTCCAGATTTCGTTGGAACTGCAACTACAGCTCTCTTGATTGGATTTGGAGTGAATATCTTGCTTGTAGCTCTTCGCAAGATTACGAAAGTAAGAACCCTCTTTATTACTGGTCACATCATGGTACAACAAGCTGCGACTGTATCTCTTATGGTTCTATTCTTAGTTCCACAATTGCGCAATGCTTATGGTACAGCAGCAATCGGTATCATCTGTGGCCTTTACTGGGCAGTTAGTTCAAATATGACTGTTGAGGCAACTCAACGCTTGACTGGTGGCGGCGGATTTGCGATTGGTCACCAACAACAATTTGCAATTTGGTTTGTAGATAAAGTAGCAGGACGCTTTGGTAAGAAAGAAGAAAGTCTAGACAATCTTAAATTGCCTAAGTTTCTCTCAATCTTCCATGATACTGTTGTTGCATCTGCTACCTTGATGCTCGTATTCTTCGGAGCCATTCTTTTAATCTTGGGTCCAGATATTATGTCTAATAAAGAAGTCATCACTTCAGGAACTCTATTCAATCCTGCTAAACAAGATTTCTTTATGTACATTATCCAAACAGCTTTCACCTTCTCTGTTTACTTGTTCGTTTTGATGCAAGGTGTCCGCATGTTCGTATCTGAGTTGACAAATGCCTTCCAAGGTATTTCAAACAAATTGTTGCCAGGTTCATTCCCAGCAGTTGACGTTGCAGCATCTTATGGATTCGGTTCTCCAAACGCGGTCTTGTCTGGATTTGCCTTTGGTTTGATTGGTCAATTGATTACAATTGTCTTGCTTATCGTCTTTAAAAACCCTGTCCTTATTATTACAGGATTTGTACCAGTGTTCTTTGATAATGCAGCCATCGCGGTCTATGCTGATAAGCGTGGCGGATGGAAAGCAGCCGTTATCCTATCCTTCATTTCAGGTGTCCTTCAAGTTGCCCTAGGAGCTCTATGTGTAGCCCTTCTCGACTTAGCATCTTACGGTGGTTACCATGGAAATATCGACTTTGAATTCCCATGGCTTGGATTTGGCTATATCTTTAAATACCTCGGTATTGTTGGTTATGTACTTGTGTGTCTCTTCTTGCTCGTTATTCCTCAACTTCAATTTGCCAAAGCAAAAGATAAAGAAAAATACTACAACGGTGAAGTTCAAGAAGAAGCATAGTTTCTAGAAAAGGAGAAAATAAAATGGTTAAAGTATTAGCAGCGTGCGGAAATGGAATGGGTTCATCTATGGTTATCAAGATGAAGGTTGAAAATGCCCTCCGTAAGCTTAATCAAACAGACTTTACAGTCAATTCATGCAGTGTTGGTGAAGCAAAAGGTTTAGCAGCAGGCTATGACATCGTAATCGCTTCTCTTCATTTGATCCAAGAATTGGAAGGTCGGACTAATGGGAAGTTAATCGGGCTTGACAACTTGATGGATGATAAAGAAATCACTGAAAAACTCAGTCAAGCACTACAGTAAAAGGTTGGAGGGGGCTGGACAGAAACTGGGAGTTATCGTTTCTGTCCTTCTCCCTCTTTAAATAAAGGAGGCAGATATGAATTTAAAACAAGCTTTAATTGACAATGACTCGATCCGACTAGGGTTAGAGGCTAACGATTGGAAAGAAGCAGTCAAGGTAGCAGTAGATCCCTTGATTGAAAGTGGGGCAATTTTGCCAGAGTATTACGATGCTATCATCGAATCTACTGAAGAGTATGGCCCTTACTATATCTTAATGCCAGGTATGGCCATGCCTCATGCTAGACCAGAAGCTGGAGTGCAAAGAGATGCCTTTTCATTGATTACCTTACAAAATCCTGTTGTATTTTCAGATGGGAAAGAGGTTTCTGTTTTGCTTGCATTAGCAGCAACAAGCTCAAAAATTCACACAAGTGTAGCCATTCCACAAATTATTGCCTTGTTTGAATTAGAAGATTCTATTGCACGTTTACAGGCTTGTCAGACTAAAGAAGATGTCTTAGCGATGATTGAAGAATCTAAGGATAGCCCTTATCTTGAAGGATTGGATTTGGAAAGTTAGAAAGAGGAATAAAGAAATGACAAAAAGAATACCTAATTTACAAGTTGCATTAGACCATTCAGACTTGCAAGGAGCGATTAAAGCAGCTGTTTCTGTTGGTCACGAAGTAGATATTATCGAAGCTGGAACTGTTTGCTTGCTTCAAGTTGGAAGTGAACTGGTTGAAGTCTTGCGTAGCCTTTTCCCAGATAAGATTATTGTGGCAGATACAAAATGTGCTGATGCTGGTGGAACAGTTGCCAAAAATAATGCCGTTCGTGGAGCAGATTGGATGACTTGTATCTGTTGTGCAACCATCCCTACTATGGAAGCAGCTCTAAAGGCTATCAAGGCTGAACGTGGGGACCGAGGCGAAATCCAGATCGAGCTTTATGGTGATTGGACTTTTGAACAAGCTCAGCTTTGGCTAGATGCAGGTATCTCACAAGCTATCTATCACCAATCTCGTGATGCCCTTCTTGCTGGTGAAACTTGGGGTGAAAAAGACCTTAATAAGGTTAAAAAACTCATTGACATGGGCTTCCGAGTTTCTGTAACAGGTGGTCTAGATGTAGATACTCTCAAACTCTTTGAAGGTGTTGATGTCTTTACCTTTATCGCAGGTCGTGGAATTACGGAGGCTGCGGATCCAGCAGGAGCAGCGCGTGCCTTCAAGGATGAAATCAAACGGATTTGGGGGTAAACCATGGCACGTCCAATTGGAATTTATGAAAAGGCAACCCCGACCCACTTTACTTGGATAGAACGTTTAAATTTCGCTAAGGAGTTAGGCTTTGATTTTGTCGAGATGTCTATTGACGAACGTGATGAGCGCTTAGCAAGACTTGACTGGAGCAAGGAAGAGCGCTTGGAAGTTGTCAAAGCGATTTATGAAACTGGTGTTCGTATTCCCTCTATCTGTTTTTCAGGCCATCGTCGTTACCCATTGGGATCGAATGATCCAGTTCTAGAGGAAAAATCTCTGGAACTCATGAAAAAATGTATCGAATTAGCTCAAGATTTGGGAGTTCGTACGATTCAATTAGCTGGTTACGATGTTTACTATGAGGAAAAGTCTACCCAAACACGCCAACGTTTTATCAAAAATTTGAGAAAAGCTTGTGACTGGGCTGAAGAAGCTCAGGTGGTACTTGCTATTGAAATTATGGATGATCCTTTCGTCAATAGCATCGAAAAATACTTGGCTATAGAGAAAGAAATTGACTCTCCATACCTCTTTGTCTATCCAGATATTGGTAATGTATCTGCCTGGCATAATGATGTTTACAGTGAATTTTATCTCGGCCATCATGCCATTGCAGCTCTCCATCTCAAGGATACTTATGCAGTGACAGAAAGTTCAAAGGGCCAATTCCGTGATGTACCTTTCGGGCAAGGTTGTGTCAAATGGGAAGAAGCTTTCGATATTTTAAAGCAAACCAATTATAATGGTCCTTTCCTAATCGAAATGTGGTCTGAAAATTGTGAAACTGTAGAAGAAACACGCGCAGCCATTCAAGAGGCCCAAGCCTTTCTCTACCCACTTATTAAGAAAGCAGGTCTGATGTAAGATGAATCAAGTAATTAATGATATGCGTAAACGAGTCTGTGATGCCAATCAATCATTGCCAAAACATGGACTTGTTAAATTTACCTGGGGCAATGTATCGGAAGTCAATCGCGAACTCGGTGTCATTGTTATCAAACCATCAGGTGTGGATTATGACGAATTGACACCTGAAAATATGGTGGTAACTGACCTGGATGGCAAGGTTCTAGAAGGAGATTTAAGACCATCTTCTGACCTTCCAACTCATGTGCAGTTATATAAGGCTTGGCCAGAGATTGCTAGTGTGGTCCATACCCATTCGACTGAAGCCGTTGGTTGGGCTCAGGCAGGTCGTGATATTCCTTTCTATGGAACAACCCATGCGGATTATTTCTACGGTTCAATCCCTTGCGCTCGTAGTTTGACTAAGGATGAAGTAGAAGTAGCCTATGAAAAAGACACTGGCCTAGTTATCGTAGAAGAGTTTGAACGTCGTGGTCTCAACCCTGTTGAAGTACCAGGGATTGTCGTACGTAATCACGGTCCATTCACCTGGGGCAAAAACCCAGAGAATGCTGTCTATCACTCTGTTGTACTAGAGGAAGTATCTAAGATGAATCGCTTCACAGAGCAAATCAATCCAAGGGTTGAACCTGCTCCTCAGTACATCCTAGAAAAACACTACCAACGTAAACATGGACCAAATGCTTATTACGGTCAAAAGAAATAAGAAATTGAATTGAAAAGAGGCTAGGACCTTTCGATCCAAGCCTCGCTTTTGTAGTTGTAAGTATCCACTGTTAAGAGTTTACAGCATATAATTGCAAAGTCTGTACGAATGTGATACCATTATAAAGTTGTTTTGGAAGCGATTGACAAATAGAGGAGTATGAATTATGGTATTAGATAAGGCGAGCTGTGACTTGCTTCAATATTTGATGGATCAAGAAACGTCCAAAACGATTATGACGATTTCAAAAGATCTAGCTCAATCTCGAAGAAAAATCTACTATCACATTGATAAAATCAATGATGCTTTGGACGATGAGAATTTGCATATCATCAGTCTGCCTCGGATTGGTATTTACTTGACCGATGAACAAAGAGAAGCATGTCGTCAATTATTAGACGAGGTTGATTCTTATGATTACATCATGAGTGCAAACGAGCGGATGCAGCTGATGCTCCTTCTGATTGGTATTTCTAAAGAGAGAATCACGCTTGAAAAACTCATGGAATTAACAGAAGTCTCTCGAAATACGGTCCTAAATGATTTAAATACTATTCGTTACCAGCTGACACTAGAGCAGTATCAAGTAACGCTTCAAGTTAGTAAATCTCGCGGTTACTACTTGAATGCACACCCTCTTAATAAAATTCAGTATCTTCAATCCCTTCTCTATCATATCTTTATAGAGGAGAACCCAGCCTTTGTAGCTATTTTAGAGGAGAAAATCAAGGAGCGATTAGAAGGTGAGATGCTTCTTTCTGATGAGGTCAATCAATTCCTCGAAAAACAGGTTCCATTGGTTGAGCAGGATTTGGGGAAAAAAATAAACCATCACGAAGTCACTTTTATGCTACAGGTTCTCCCTTATCTTCTACTTGGATGTGATACCGTTACTCATAATCAGGATAAGCATAAAGAAATTGAGCAAGAATTTTCACTGATTCGAAAGAGAATTGAATATCAGGTATCAAAAAAACTAGGAGAGCGCTTGTTTGAAACATTTAGCATCTCGTTTTCGGAATTAGATAGATCTCTGTTAGCTATTCTTTTGTTATCCTATCGAAAAGATCGAGACATCCATGCAGAAAGTAAAGATTTTCAGCATTTGAGAATGGCTTTAGAAGAGTTTATTTGGTATTTTGAATCCCAAACCAGAATGGAGATTGAACAGAAAGAAGATTTGTTGAGGAATCTCGTGATTCATTGTAAGGCTCTACTATTTAGAAAAAATTATGGGATCTTCTCAAAAAATCCTCTAACTCGGCAGATTCGTTCCAAGTATAGTGAGCTTTTCGTAATTACAAAAAAATGTGCTGAAGTGCTAGAAGAAGCCTGGCAGATTCGATTGACGGATGATGAGATTGCCTATCTGACCATTCACGTTGGAGGATTTTTAAAGTATACTCCATCGATTCAAAACAATACCAAGAAGATTTATATTGTGTGTGATGAAGGAGTGGGCGTTTCTAAACTCTTACTTAAACAATGTCGCTTCTATCTTCCAAACGAACAGATTGGGGCAGTCTTTACCACTGAGCAGTTCAAAAGCGTGGAGGATATTACTCAGGTTGATTTACTTATTACAACAAACGATGAGCTTGAGAGTCGCTTCCCAGTGCTAAAGGTAAACCCTATACTTGAGGCAGAAGATATTTTACGCATAACAGACTTTATGAAAAATAAGGTTCTTCGAAAAGATGGTCGAACCTTCAAGGATAATCTCTTAACAATTATTGCTACCTATATATCTGATAAACACGCTGCAGCAAAATTACAAGAAGAAATTCAACTTTTAATCAACCAAGAATTAGTCATCCAAGCTTTTTTAGATGAATCATAAACATCACAGTCCAATGATGAACACAAGCCTGTGTTTTTCTTGGTCTTTTTTAATATATCGGTCGGTGTTATACTAAGTATGAAATAAATACTTGAACAAAATATGGAGGATTTCAAATGCCAAACGTAAAAGAAATTACAAGAGAATCATGGATTTTAGCTACTTTCCCAGAGTGGGGAACATGGTTGAACGAAGAAATCGAAGAAGAGGTCGTTCCTGAAGGCAACTTTGCCATGTGGTGGCTAGGCAACTGTGGTACTTGGATTAAAACACCAGGTGGTGCTAACGTTGTCATGGACCTTTGGTCAAACCGTGGAAAATCAACTAAAAAAGTGAAAGATATGGTTCGCGGACACCAAATGGCAAATATGGCAGGTGTTCGTAAGTTGCAACCAAACTTGCGAGTTCAGCCAATGGTTATTGATCCATTTGCAATTAACGAACTAGATTACTACTTGGTTTCACACTTCCACAGCGACCATATCGACCCATACACAGCTGCAGCAATTCTCAATAATCCTAAGTTAGAACATGTTAAGTTTATCGGCCCTTACCATTGTGGACGAATCTGGGAAGGATGGGGTGTTCCAAAAGAACGCATCATTGTTGTCAAACCAGGTGATACTATTGAACTAAAAGACATGAAGATTCATGCAGTAGAATCATTTGACCGTACTTGCTTGGTCACGCTACCAGTGAACGGTGCTGATGAGACAGGTGGCGAACTTGCTGGTTTAGCTGTTACAGATGAAGAAATGGCTCAAAAGGCTGTTAACTATGTCTTTGAAACACCAGGTGGAACCATTTATCATGGTGCGGATTCTCACTTCTCAAACTACTTTGCGAAACATGGTAAAGACTTCAAAATTGATGTTGCTTTGAATAACTATGGTGAAAATCCAGTTGGTATCCAAGATAAAATGACCTCTATCGACCTACTTCGCATGGCAGAAAATCTTCGTGCAAAAGTCATTATTCCAGTTCACTATGATATCTGGTCTAACTTCATGGCTTCTACGAATGAAATCCTAGAACTTTGGAAAATGAGAAAAGATCGCTTGCAATACGATTTCCATCCATTTATCTGGGAAGTTGGTGGTAAATACACTTATCCTCAAGACCAACACTTAATAGAATATCATCACCCACGTGGTTTTGATGACTGCTTCGAACAAGACTCAAATATCCAATTCAAAGCCTTGCTTTAATATAAAAATTTTTTCTGGAGGTTATCCGTATGTTGCACGATACGGATAATTTTCATATAATAGTACAAATAGAATATGTGATAGACCTATCACCTCAAAGAGAAAGGAAATTCTATGTCAAATCTATCTGTTAATGCGATTCGTTTTCTAGGTATTGACGCTATCAATAAAGCCAACTCAGGTCACCCAGGGGTGGTTATGGGAGCTGCACCGATGGCATACAGCCTATTCACTAAAGAACTTCGTATCAATCCAGCTCAACCAAACTGGATTAACCGCGACCGTTTCATTCTTTCAGCTGGTCACGGATCAATGCTTCTTTATGCCCTTCTTCACCTTTCAGGATTTGAAGATGTGAGCATGGATGAAGTGAAGAGCTTCCGTCAATGGGGTTCTAAAACACCAGGTCACCCAGAATTTGGTCATACAGCAGGAGTTGATGCAACAACAGGTCCTCTAGGACAAGGGATTGCGACTGCGACAGGTTTTGCACAAGCAGAACGTTTCCTTGCAGCTAAGTACAACCGTGAAGGTTATAACATCTTTGACCACTACACTTACGTTATTTGTGGAGATGGTGACTTGATGGAAGGTGTCTCAAGTGAAGCTGCTTCTTATGCAGGCTTGCAAAAGCTTGACAAGTTGGTTGTTCTTTATGATTCAAATGATATCAACTTGGATGGTGAGACAAAAGATTCTTTCACAGAAAGTGTCCGCGATCGTTACAATGCTTATGGTTGGCATACAGCTTTGGTAGAAGATGGAACAGACTTAGAAGCTATTCATGCTGCTATTGAAGAAGCTAAGGCTTCAGGAAAACCATCTTTGATTGAAGTGAAAACTGTTATTGGTTATGGTTCTCCAAATAAACAAGGGACTAATGCCGTACACGGTGCCCCTCTTGGCGCGGATGAAACTGCGGCAACACGCCAGGCACTTGGTTGGAACTATGAGCCATTTGAAATCCCAGAACAAGTTTATGCTGATTTCAAAGAAAATGTTGCAGACCGTGGCGCATCAGCCTATGAAGCATGGACAAAACTAGTCGCAGATTATAAAGAAGCTCACCCAGAACTGGCTGCAGAAGTGGAAGCAATTATCGAAGGACGCGATCCAGTTGAGGTGACTCCAGAAGACTTCCCAGCTTTAGAAAATGGCTTCTCTCAAGCAACTCGTAACTCAAGTCAGGATGCCTTGAATGTTGTGGCTGCTAAATTGCCAACCTTCCTTGGTGGATCAGCTGACCTTGCTCATTCAAACATGACTTACATCAAAACTGATGGGCTTCAAGATGATGCAAATCGCTTAAATCGTAACATCCAATTTGGTGTTCGTGAATTTGCAATGGGAACGGTCTTGAACGGAATGGCTCTTCACGGTGGACTTCGTGTTTACGGAGGAACATTCTTCGTATTCTCAGACTACCTTAAGGCAGCGGTTCGATTGTCAGCTTTACAAGGTCTTCCGGTTACTTATGTCTTCACTCACGATTCAATCGCAGTTGGTGAAGATGGTCCAACTCATGAACCAATTGAGCACTTGGCAGGTCTTCGTGCGATTCCAAACCTTAATGTTTTCCGTCCTGCTGATGCACGTGAAACACAAGCAGCTTGGTATCAAGCAGTGAAGAGCGAGAAAACACCGACTGTTCTTGTCTTGACTCGTCAAAACTTGACTGTTGAGGAAGGAACAGACTTTGACAAGGTTGCGAAAGGTGCTTATGTCGTTTATGAAAATGCAGCAGACTTCGACACTATCTTGATTGCGACTGGTTCAGAGGTTAATCTCGCTGTTGCAGCCGCTAAAGAATTGGCAAGCCAAGGTGGAAAAGTTCGCGTAGTCAGCATGCCATCTACAGATGTATTTGATGCACAAGATGCAGCATACAAAGAAGAGATTTTACCAAATGCAGTTCGTCGTCGTGTAGCAGTTGAAATGGGAGCAACTCAAAACTGGTATAAATACGTTGGTCTTGATGGAGCAGTTCTTGGTATTGATACCTTTGGAGCGTCTGCGCCAGCGCCAAAAGTTTTAGCAGCGTATGGGTTTACAGTTGAAAACTTAGTAGAACTTGTAAACAATTTGAAATAAGAAAAATCAGGGCATTTGCTCTGGTTTTTTATTGACCTAAAATCAAGGTGCAATCTTGTAAAAACAAGTGAAATTTGATATAGTAGTTTTATCTGAATTACAAAGGAGAAAAAATAATGGGTGGGAATTTAACATTCTTGATTATGCTTGTTTTGATGTTTGGCTTGATGTTTTTCATGCAACGTTCTCAAAAGAAACAAGCTGAAAAACGTATGGAGAGCCTCAACAAACTTCAAAAAGGCTACGAAGTAATCACTATCGGTGGTCTCTACGGTACAGTCGACGAAGTTGATACTGAAAACAAAACGATTGTACTTGATGTAGACGGAGTATACTTGACTTTCGAATTAGGTGCAATTAGAACAGTTTTGCCAGTCAAAGAAGCTGTCACACCTGAAGGTGCAGTTATCGAAGAAGGCAGTGCTATTGAAGAATAAAACGGGGTGGAATGCATTCCCGTTTTTCTATAAATGAGAGGAACAATGATGAAAAAAGTTGTCTTTGTCTGTCTTGGCAATATTTGTCGTAGTCCTATGGCGGAATTTGTAATGAAATCCCTGACCGATAAATATGAGATTCAAAGTCGTGCGACTTCTTCCTGGGAACACGGTAATCCAATCCACAAAGGAACGCAAGGCATCTTTCGAAGTCATGGCGTTCCTTATGATACTTCAAAAACTTCCCAACAAATTTCTAAAAAAGATTTTGAGTATTTTGACTATATCATTGGGATGGATGAGTCTAATCTCGCTGATTTGCGTCAGATGTGTCCACAAGAACAACAATACAAGATACAGCCTTTTGCATCTGAAAGCGTTCCAGATCCCTGGTATACAGGTGATTTTGAAGAAACTTATGACCGAGTTTTAACTGGTTGCCAGGCTTGGTTAAGTCGCTTAGAAAATGAGAGTGAACATGGAAAATTTAAAACAACTCTATGAAAAATATAGTGTCTATTTAACACGTCCCCGTTTAGAAATTGCGACAGTAATCGTCATTGTTGTCTGTGCAGGTCTCGTATTTCTGACCAATCTTCCAAAACAGGGCGTTCTTAAGCTTGATAACGATGCTATTATTTATGACGGGAGCCTAGTTCGTGGTAAGATGAATGGTCAGGGCACTGTTACCTTCTCAAACGGTGATACCTATACTGGAGAATTTAACAATGGTGCCTTCAATGGTAAAGGTACCTACCAAGCTAAAGCAGGTTGGGTATATGAGGGAGACTTTGTAAATGGCCAAGCTGAAGGAAAAGGAAAACTGACTACCGAACAAGAAGTAGTCTATGAAGGGGACTTCAAACAAGGTTTATTTCAACAAGCACAATAACCTCCTCCTAGAAGGAGGTATTCTTCCAGACCGACAGAAAGCGCTTACATGGAAATAAAAACGGCTTACAAGACTCTTTTACAACTAAGTTTGTGAAAAATAAAACTTTTATGGAATAATTCACAAACTTTAAGTGAAAAAGTGCATGTGTGGGTATATTTGAAATTGTTTTCACAAACAAATAAAAAAAGTTTGTGAAATGTCTATGAAACTGTTTACAAACGTTTAAAAAAGAGTTATAATAATCTTGTGAAAAAATTAACAAAGGACTTGTGATCCTTGAAAGCTATGGAGGAAAATATGGCTGATAAAAAAACTGTAACACCAGAAGAAAAGAAACTCGCTGCCGAAAAGCATGTCGATGGTTTGGTGCAAAAAGCTTTAGTTGCCCTTGAAGAAATGCGTAAACTTGATCAAGATCAAGTCGATTATATCGTAGCAAAAGCTTCAGTTGCTGCACTTGATGCTCACGGAGAATTGGCTTTACATGCCTTTGAAGAAACAGGACGTGGAGTATTTGAAGATAAAGCAACTAAAAACCTATTTGCTTGTGAGCACGTGGTAAATAACATGCGCCACACTAAAACAGTTGGTGTTATCGAAGAAGATGATGTAACAGGATTGACTCTTATCGCTGAACCAGTTGGTGTTGTTTGTGGTATCACTCCAACAACTAACCCAACTTCAACAGCAATCTTTAAAGCGTTGATTTCATTGAAGACTCGTAATCCTATTGTCTTTGCATTCCACCCATCAGCTCAAGAATCATCAGCTCACGCAGCTCAAATCGTTCGTGATGCAGCGATTAAAGCAGGTGCTCCTGAAAACTGTGTACAGTGGATTACTGAACCATCTATGGAAGCAACTAGTGCATTGATGAACCACGAAGGTATTGCAACAATCCTTGCAACAGGTGGTAATGCCATGGTTAAAGCTGCATACTCATGTGGTAAACCAGCTCTTGGGGTAGGTGCCGGAAACGTTCCAGCTTATGTTGAAAAATCAGCTAACATCCGCCAAGCTGCTCACGATATCGTAATGTCTAAATCATTTGACAATGGTATGGTCTGTGCATCTGAACAAGCGGTTATCATTGATAAAGAAATTTACGATGAATTTGTAGCAGAGTTCAAATCTTATCACACTTACTTTGTAAACAAAAAAGAAAAAGCTCTTCTTGAAGAGTTCTGCTTCGGCGTGAAAGCAAACAGCAAAAACTGTGCTGGTGCAAAATTGAACGCTGACATCGTTGGGAAACCAGCAACTTGGATTGCAGAACAAGCAGGATTTACTGTTCCTGAAGGAACAAACATTCTTGCCGCAGAATGTAAAGAAGTTGGTGAAAACGAGCCATTGACTCGTGAAAAATTGTCGCCAGTTATCGCAGTTTTGAAATCTGAAAGCCGTGAAGATGGTATTGCTAAAGCTCGTCAAATGGTTGAATTTAACGGTCTTGGACACTCAGCAGCCATCCATACAGCTGATGAAGAATTGACTAAAGAATTTGGTAAAGCTGTTAAAGCTATTCGTGTTATCTGTAACTCACCTTCTACTTTCGGTGGTATCGGGGATGTTTATAATGCCTTCTTGCCATCATTGACACTCGGATGTGGTTCTTACGGACGTAACTCAGTTGGGGATAACGTTAGCGCCATTAACCTCTTGAATATCAAAAAAGTCGGAAGACGGAGAAATAACATGCAATGGATGAAACTTCCTTCAAAAACATACTTTGAACGTGATTCAATTCAATACCTTCAAAAATGTCGTGATGTTGAGCGTGTCATGATCGTTACTGACCACGCTATGGTAGAGCTTGGCTTCCTTGATCGTATCATCGAACAACTTGACCTTCGTCGCAATAAGGTTGTTTACCAAATCTTTGCAGATGTAGAACCAGATCCAGATATCACTACAGTTGAACGTGGTACTGAGATCATGCGTGCTTTCAAACCAGATACAATCATCGCTCTTGGTGGTGGTTCACCAATGGATGCTGCTAAAGTAATGTGGCTCTTCTATGAGCAACCAGAAGTGGACTTCCGTGACCTTGTCCAAAAATTCATGGATATCCGTAAACGTGCTTTCAAATTCCCATTGCTTGGTAAGAAGACTAAATTCATCGCTATCCCAACTACATCTGGGACAGGATCTGAAGTAACTCCATTTGCCGTTATCTCTGATAAAGCAAACAACCGTAAATACCCAATCGCTGACTACTCATTGACACCAACTGTGGCAATCGTAGACCCTGCCTTGGTATTGACAGTGCCTGGATTTGTTGCTGCTGATACTGGTATGGACGTATTGACTCACGCAACTGAAGCATACGTATCGCAAATGGCTAGCGACTATACTGACGGACTTGCTCTTCAAGCCATCAAACTTGTATTCGAAAACCTTGAAAGCTCAGTTAAGAATGCAGACTTCCACTCACGTGAGAAAATGCATAACGCTTCAACAATCGCTGGTATGGCCTTTGCCAATGCCTTCCTAGGTATTTCTCACTCAATGGCCCATAAGATTGGTGCGCAATTCCACACAATCCATGGTCGTACAAATGCAATCTTGCTTCCATACGTTATCCGTTACAACGGTACTCGCCCAGCTAAGACAGCTACATGGCCTAAGTACAACTACTACCGTGCAGACGAGAAATATCAAGATATCGCTCGTATGCTTGGACTTCCAGCTTCTACACCAGAAGAAGGGGTTGAATCTTTTGCAAAAGCTGTTTACGAACTCGGTGAGCGCGTAGGTATCGAAATGAACTTCAAAGCACAAGGTGTTGACGAAAAAGAATGGAAAGAACATTCACGTGAGTTGGCCTTCCTTGCTTATGAAGACCAATGTTCACCTGCAAACCCACGTCTTCCAATGGTTGACCATATGCAAGAAATCATCGAAGATGCTTACTATGGTTACAAAGAAAGACCAGGACGCCGTAAATAATTAATTATCAGCCAAAACCGAGGGTAAACCTCGGTTTTTTATGCTTAGAGAATATGTTTTTATTAAGAAATGCATAGAATTGGAGTAGGCTGCAAGGCTAAGTAAAGAAATGAAAATATTGCCAAAGCTTATCAGAAAAACAAGGCCAGCGCTTGCAATTAAACTCAAATAGTTATATAATAGGTATGTTGAAAGGTGATTTGTAGTGATTCAAGTTACTCTTTTCACAATAAAATTTTCATGATTTTCATAAGGAGGAAATCACTAATGGTAGTTAAAGTTGGTATTAACGGTTTCGGACGTATCGGTCGTCTTGCTTTTCGCCGTATCCAAAACGTAGAAGGTGTTGAAGTTACTCGCATCAACGACCTTACAGATCCAGTTATGCTTGCACACTTGTTGAAATATGACACAACTCAAGGTCGTTTCGACGGAACTGTGGAAGTTAAAGAAGGTGGATTTGAAGTTAACGGTAAATTCGTTAAAGTTTCTGCTGAACGTGATCCAGAACAAATTGACTGGGCTAACGACGGTGTAGAAATCGTTCTTGAAGCAACTGGTTTCTTTGCTACTAAAGCAGCTGCTGAAAAACACTTGCACTCAGGTGGAGCTAAAAAAGTTGTTATCACTGCTCCTGGTGGATCAGATGTTAAAACAGTTGTATTTAACACTAACCACGACGTTCTTGACGGTACTGAAACAGTTATCTCAGGTGCTTCATGTACTACAAACTGCTTGGCTCCAATGGCTAAAGCACTTCAAGACAACTTTGGTGTTGTAGAAGGATTGATGACTACTATCCACGCTTACACTGGTGACCAAATGATCCTTGATGGACCACACCGTAAAGGTGACCTCCGTCGTGCTCGCGCTGGTGCTGCTAACATCGTACCTAACTCAACTGGTGCTGCTAAAGCTATCGGTCTTGTAATCCCAGAATTGAACGGTAAACTTGACGGAGCTGCACAACGCGTTCCTACACCAACTGGTTCAGTAACTGAATTGGTAGTTGTTCTTGAAAAGAACGTTACTGTTGATGAAGTGAATGCAGCTATGAAAGCAGTAGCCAATGAATCATACGGTTACACAGAAGATCCAATCGTATCTTCAGATGTTGTAGGTATGTCTTACGGATCATTGTTTGACGCAACTCAAACTAAAGTTCTTGACGTTGACGGTAAACAATTGGTTAAAGTTGTTTCATGGTACGACAACGAAATGTCATACACTGCACAACTTGTACGTACTCTTGAATACTTTGCTAAAATCGCTAAATAATTCTTGAGTTGATAAAAGCAAGGCCAACTGGTCTTGCTTTTTTTGTATCTATAAGAAAAAATGGATGATAGTGTCATCCATTTTGGTTTAATTCTCTTTCAAATGTGCCTGATAGCGCAGTAAAGCTTAATTGGTTTAAGGTCAGAGGATGGATAAAGGATAATTTAAATGCATGAAGCATCAGTCTCTTTGTTTTTGAATGTGGATTGTAGAGAGGATCTCCAAGGATTGAATGTCCATGGTGAGATAGATGAACCCGAATCTGATGTGTTCGACCTGTTTTTAATCTACAGCGGACCAGAGAGGTCTTGTTTTGAAATTGCTTCAATCGAGTTACATGAGTTTCAGCATATTGACCATTTTTGAAATCCACCACCCGTTTTCTACGATCGTGACGATCGCGACCTATTTTATCTCGGAAGATAAGTTCTTTAGAACCTACTTTTCCTTCAACCAGAGCCCAGTACTCGCGGGAAATCTCTTTTTTCTCCAATAATCGATTGAGGATGGGCAGTATAAATGGATTTTTAGCAAAGAGGATGAGGCCGCTCGTTTCCTTATCTAGCCGATGGACAACATAGCAAGTCTGGCCTACATAGGCGCTGACATGATTGAGAAGTGCAATTTCTTCTGGTTGATTTCCGTGAGTTTTCATACCTTCGGGTTTGTTCACGATGATCAAATGTTGGTCTTGGTAGACTTCTTGGACAAGATTAGGATTTCCCCAAACAATTTCTTTTGTAGGATAATCCTCTTCGTCGAAAATCAGTTGACATTCATCTCCGGATTTGACAGTTTGATGCCAGTGGACTTCTTCTTGATTGATGAGAATGTGCTTTTTAATTCTCAAGAAATGCCGTATTTTTCTCGGAATGAGTAGTTGCTCCTCCAAGAAGACTTTGACAGTCATTTCAGGAAGAGAGTCAGGGATAACAAAGGTAAATTTCATACAGATATTGTAACAAAAAATAGATTATTTGGATAGAGAAACTAGCTAAATTCTTGTCTTCCTATGGGGAAGATGATAAAATAAACGCATGAAATTAGATACATTATTTGAAAAGTTTCTTTCTTTATTTAAAAAAGAAGAAGCTAAAATGGAAGAAATAGAAATCGACGAAGCTAATAATGAAGAAAATACCTCGACTAATTTAAGACGGTCAAGAGGTGGGCGAAAGAAAGTTGGCCAAGTCGGACCCATTCGAAAATTTTGGCGTCGCTATCATCTGACCAAAATTTTTCTAATTCTCGGACTAAGTGCAAGCTTGTTTGTTGGGGTCTATCTATTTGCCTTGGCTAAATCGACAAATGTTACAGACTTACAGAATGCTTTGAAAACACGAACGGTGATTTTTGACAGAGAAGAGAATGAGGCTGGTGCCTTGTCAGGCCAAAAAGGGACCTATGTTGAACTTTCGGAAATTAGTGAAGATTTGCAGAATGCTGTTATTGCGACAGAAGATAGAAGCTTCTATAAAAATAGTGGAATTAACTATAGTCGCTTTTTCCTAGCTATCCTAACAGCTGGTCGATCGGGTGGTGGTTCTACAATTACCCAACAGTTAGCGAAAAATGCTTATCTTTCACAAGACCAAACTGTTCAGAGAAAGGCTAAAGAATTCTTCCTTGCTTTAGAATTAACCAAAAAATACAGTAAAAAAGAAATTCTAACCATGTATTTGAACAATGCCTACTTCGGTAATGGAGTTTGGGGTGTTGAGGATGCTAGTAAGAAGTACTTTGGAGTTTCGGCATCAGAATTAACTCTTGATGAAGCCGCCACTTTAGCAGGTATGCTTAAAGGCCCAGAATTGTACAATCCTCTGAATTCCATTGAGCATTCAACTAATCGAAGAGATACTGTCTTGCAAAATATGGTGGCTGCCGGCTACCTTGATAAAAATAAGGAAGCAGAAGCAGCAAGTGTTGATATGGCTTCTCAATTGAAAGATAGTTATGAAGGGAAAATATCAGACTACCGTTATCCTTCTTATTTTGATGCAGTTGTTAATGAAGCTATTGAAAAGTATAATCTAACAGAGGAAGAAATCGTTAATAACGGTTATCGAATTTATACGGAGCTAGATCAAAATTACCAAGCAAATATGCAGGTTATCTATCAAAACACTTCGCTCTTTCCGACAGCTGAAGATGGGACACATGCAGAGTCTGGTAGTGTCGCTTTGGAGCCAAAAACGGGTGGAGTTCGAGGAGTTGTTGGTCGAGTGGCAGGGGATGATAAGACAGGTTTCAGGAATTTTAACTATGCAACCCAATCAAAAAGAAGCCCAGGGTCGACTATTAAACCCTTGATAGTGTACACACCAGCGGTTGAAGCGGGTTGGTCTCTTAATAAGGAGTTGGATAATCATACCATGCAATATGGTGATTATAAAGTAGACAACTACGCAGGAATCAAGACATCACGAGAAGTACCCATGTATCAAGCTTTGGCTAAATCTCTAAATTTACCTGCAGTAGCTACTGTTAAAGAACTTGGAATTGATAAAGCCTTTGAAGCGGGGGAAAAGTTTGGTCTCGACATGAGCGATGTAGATCGTGTGCTTGGAGTAGCTTTAGGTGGTGGCGTAGAAACGAACCCTCTTCAAATGGCCCAAGCCTACGCAGTGTTTGCAAATGAAGGACTCATGCCGGATGCTCACTTTATCACCCGTATTGAAAATGCTAGTGGTCAAGTGATTGCTACTCATAAAAATACTCAAAAACGAGTGGTTGACAAATCGGTAGCTGATAAAATGACCAGTATGATGTTAGGTACTTTTACAAATGGTACAGGGGTCAGTTCGTCTCCAGATGATTATGTCATGGCTGGAAAAACAGGAACAACAGAGGCAGCCTTTAACCCAGAATATACCAGTGATCAATGGGTGATTGGTTATACACCAGATATAGTAATTAGCCATTGGCTTGGTTTCCCTACTACCGATGAAAATCATTATCTAGCAGGTTCGACTTCGAATGGTGCTGCTCACATTTTTAGAAGTATGGCGGAAACAATCCTACCATATACACCAGGTAGCACCTTTACAGTTGAAAATGCTTATAAAATGAATGGCATTGCACCAGAAAACGTACCTAAAAAAACTACAAGTGACACTAGTGCACAGTCTGACGATATACTATCAGATATTCGTGGACGAGCACAAAATCTGGTCGATGAAGCAGGAAAAGCTATTTCAGATGCTAAGATTAAAGAAAAAGCTCAGACAGTTTGGGATACCATTGTAGATCTGTTTCGCTAAATTGTTTAAAAGGTAAAAGGCAAGGATTCAAATCTTTGTCTTTTTTACCCTCACTTGTCAGTATTCACAACTGCCATAACATTAGAGAGTAAAAACAGCACAAGACAGAAACCAAAGCCCTTCTTTCCTCCTTTCTCTGCTAT
>NZ_JBFNFG010000006.1:0-136425 GCF_040888305.1 Streptococcus fermentans
CGAAATCGAGACTTTGTCTATCGATTTCTGTCCCACCGCCTTTTTAAAATATAATGGAGCCGGTGGGAGTCGAACCCACGTCCAAACACCTGCTAACATATTTGTCTACAACCATAGGTTATGTATTGATTTAACAGCCTCTCGACACATAACTCAACCCTAGAAACTGCGAGTCTATAAATCTCTTATCAAACTGCTAGACAAAGCTTGATCGTATCTCGCTAATAATAAGACCTGTCATTGAACACGAGCAATCCAAATCGGGTCACGCCTGCTGGTTTTTAGGCAGCTAGAGCGTAAGAAGTGTTATTTTTTGCAGTTATATTTAACTGAGCGTTTACGTCGCCACACGAGTCGCAAAATATGCCTCATAATGCCTGTCGAATCCGTAACGACCCCAAAAGACAATACAATTATTATACCTTATCTGAGGGGAAATTGCAAAAATCAAGTAAAAAAAGAAATGACACTTTGGCATGTATATGTTTTAAAAGTGGCTGTTTAGAGCGATGAAGAGTCACAAATTAGTTAGAAAATCAAGAGAAAAACTGGAAATCATGTTATAATAAAACGATAGAATCGTAAGAAAGAGTGGATGATTTTTTTGATAATTCCTACTTATAATTGGCAATTTGCTCCGCAAGTTGAGGATGCGGATTTTACAAAGATAGCTAAGAAAGCTGGTTTGGGACCTGAAGTAGCTCGTTTGTTATTTGAACGAGGCATCAAGGATGAGACTAGTCTGAAAAAATTTTTAGAACCTTCTTTGGAGGATTTGCATGATCCCTACCTTTTACATGATATGGAAAAGGCAGTGGAGCGGATTCGCCATGCAATTGAGCAAGGGGAGTTGATTCTCATTTACGGGGACTACGATGCGGATGGGATGACTTCGGCTTCCATTGTCAAGGAAAGTTTAGAGCAGATAGGTGCTGAGTGTCTTGTTTACCTTCCCAATCGCTTTACAGATGGTTATGGTCCAAATGTCAGTGTCTACAAATATTTCATTGAACAACAGGGCGTGTCTTTGATTGTGACGGTGGACAATGGTGTGGCGGGGCATGAAGCCATTGATTTGGCTCAGTCTATGGGGGTGGACGTTATTGTGACCGACCACCATTCTATGCCTGAAGTTTTACCAGATGCCTATGCTATTATTCATCCTGAACATCCAGGGGCGGACTATCCTTTCAAGTATCTAGCAGGTTGTGGAGTTGCTTTTAAGCTAGCTTGTGCCCTTTTGGAAGAAGTGCAGGTTGAGTTGTTAGACTTGGTTGCTATCGGTACAATTGCCGATATGGTCAGCTTGACTGACGAAAATCGCATCCTGGTCCAATATGGTCTTGAGGTCTTGCGCAATACTCAGCGAATGGGTCTGCAGGAAATGTTTGAAATCGCTGGGATTTCGAGTAGTGATGTGACAGAAGAAACGATAGGTTTTCAGTTAGCACCACGTTTAAATGCCCTAGGACGCTTGGATGATCCTAATCCAGCTATTGATTTGTTGACTGGATTTGACGATGAGGAAGTGCATGAAATCGCTCTTTTGATTCATCAAAAGAATGAAGAACGTAAGGAAATTGTTCAGTCCATTTACGATGAAGCCAAGGGCATGGTGGATCCTGATAAAAGTGTTCAAGTTTTGGCTAAAGAAGGCTGGAATCCGGGAGTTCTTGGAATTGTAGCTGGGCGTTTGCTTGAAGAACTAGGTCAGACAGTTATAGTCTTGAATATCGAAGATGGACGCGCCAAGGGGAGTGCTAGAAGCATAGAAGCAGTCGATATCTTTGAAGCCTTGGACCCACATCGAGAACTGTTTATCGCATTTGGTGGTCACGCAGGTGCTGCAGGTATGACTCTTGAAGTGGAAAAGTTGGAAGTCTTGTCTGATGTTTTGGAAGCCTATATCCGAGAAAAAGGTGCAGATGCCCAAGGTAAAAACAATCTATTTTTAGACGAAGAACTGGATTTAGAGACCTTGAGTCTGGAGACGGTGAAAAGTTTTGAACGTCTAGCTCCTTTTGGGATGGATAACCAAAAACCTGTCTTCTATATTCGAGATTTTCAAGTTGAAAATGCTCGCGTTATGGGGGCTGGTAATGCTCATCTCAAGCTGAAGATTTCCAAAGGTGAATCCAGTTTTGAGGTGGTTGCTTTTGGTCAAGGGAAATGGGTGACTGAATACTCACAGACCAAGCAATTGGAACTGGCGGTGACTCTCTCTGTCAACCAATGGAATGGACAAACCACCTTGCAGTTAATGATGGTTGACGCCCGTGTAGAAGGTGTTCAGCTCTTTAACATTCGTGGCAAGAATGCCTTGTTACCAGAAGGGGTAGCCGTTTTGGATTTTACGCAAGAGCTACCTGATGTGACCTCTTGTTCAGCTATTGTCGTTAAGAATATTCCTGAGGATATATCCCTCCTTAAGAAAATCTGTCAGGAGCAGGAATTTTCAGCTCTTTACTTTAAAAATGATATAGCCAAGGCTTACTATTTGACGGGCTATGGCACAAGAGAGCAGTTTGCAAAATTGTATAAAACCATCTATCAGTTCCCAGAGTTTGACATTCGCTATAAACTCAAGGATTTGGCGGCCTATCTCAAGATTGAGCAAATCTTGTTAGTCAAAATGATTCAGATATTTGAAGAGCTTGGCTTTGTGACCATTGAAAATGGAGTCATGAGGGTGAATAAAGAGGCTGAAAAGCGTGATATAGCTGAGAGTCAGATTTATCAAAAGCTGAAACAAACTGTTAAAGAGCAAGAGATTATGGCGCTTGGAACAGTTCAGGAAATCTATGATTTCTTAATGGAAAAAAGTGAATAGAGATAGAAAGAGTTGGCTTGCTGACTCTTTTTTGTTTGCTAACAAAAACCTCTTCAATGAAAGGAATTTAGTGCTATAATGAGAGGAGTGAAGGACTGTTGAACCTTGTTGAAGAAAGTTATACTCTTCGAAAATCTCTTCAAACCACGTCAGCTTTATCTGCAACCTCAAAGCGGTGCTTTGAGCAACCTGCGGCTAGCTTCCTAGTTTGCTCTTTGATTTTCATTGAGTATTAGAAGTGGAAGTGATTTTGGGATTTTTAGAAGCAAATGGAGCCTACTGTGACTGCGAAGTGCTTTATAATGTTGCTGACTTATTTGAAGATTAGACAGGATGGGAGCAACAATTGTCTCATTTGATCCTCTTATTAGTGCTGCTTTGTCCGTTATTGAACGGAAAGAGATAGTTGAAGTGCGATTATCTGTAAGATTCATTTTGAAAATTAGTAAAAAAATGGTATAATGAATGGAAAAGATTCGGCTGAAAGTGAATTGGACTTTCAGAAAAAGAGAGCTTTTAAAGCTCTACAAACAGTTGAAGTGACTATTCGGAGGAAAAATGAATACTATTAAATTAACAACACTTGGTGGTGTGCGTGAAAATGGTAAAAACATGTACATCGCAGAAATTAACGACTCGATTTTTGTATTAGATGCAGGTTTGAAATATCCTGAAAATGAACAGTTGGGTGTCGATGTCGTTATTCCAAATATGGACTATTTGTTTGAAAATAGCGACCGTATTGCTGGGGTTTTCTTAACACACGGGCATGCGGATGCGATTGGAGCCCTTCCATATCTCTTGGCAGAAGCTAAGGTTCCTGTATTTGGCTCAGAGTTGACTATCGAACTGGCTAAACTCTTTGTTAAGGGAAATGACAGCGTCAAGAAATTTGATGATTTCCATGTGATTGATGAAAATACAGAGATTGATTTTGGTGGAACGGTAGTATCCTTCTTCCGTACAACCCACTCTATTCCAGAAAGTTTGGGCGTGGTCTTAAAAACGTCTGAAGGCAACATCGTCTATACAGGAGATTTCAAGTTTGACCAAACGGCTAGTGAATCCTATGCTACTGACTTCGGTCGATTGGCAGAGATTGGTCGCGAAGGGGTCTTAGCTTTGCTTAGTGACTCAGCAAATGCAGATAGCAATATCCAAGTAGCTAGTGAAAATGAAGTTGGTGTAGAAATCACGCAAACCATTTCTGACTGGGATGGACGTATCATCGTTGCTGCGGTTGCAAGTAACCTTTCTCGTATCCAGCAGGTTTTTGATGCGGCTGCAGAGACTGGACGCCGTGTTGTCTTGACAGGATTTGACATTGAAAATATCGTCCGTACAGCGATTCGCTTGAAAAAATTGTCTCTAGCAAGTGAAAATCTTTTGATTAAACCAAAAGATATGTCTCGTTTTGAAGATCATGAATTAATTATCCTTGAAACTGGACGCATGGGTGAACCCATTAACGGCCTACGCAAGATGTCTATTGGTCGTCACCGTTATGTTGAAATCAAAGAAGGTGACCTAGTTTATATCGTTACAACACCATCAATCGCCAAGGAAGCAGTGATGGCACGCGTGGAAAATATGATCTACCAAGCAGGTGGAGTTGTCAAGCCAATTACTCATAGCTTGCGTGTGTCAGGACACGGGAATGCGCGTGATTTGCAATTGATGATCAATCTCTTGCAACCTAAATATCTCTTCCCAATCCAAGGAGAATACCGGGAGTTGGATGCCCATGCTAAGGCTGCTATGGCAGTTGGTATGTTGCCGGAACGGATTTTTATCCCTAAAAAAGGGACTACCATGTCTTATGAGCATGGAGACTTTGTCCCATCTGGTGCTGTTACTGCAGGAGATGTCTTGATTGATGGGAATGCCATCGGAGATGTCGGCAATGTCGTCCTTCGTGACCGTAAGGTCTTGTCAGAAGATGGGATTTTCATCGTGGCTATCACTGTTAACCGTCGTGAGAAGAAAATCATTGCTAGAGCTCGAGTGCACACGCGTGGATTTGTCTATCTCAAGAAGAGTCGGGATATTCTGCGCGAAAGTACAGAGTTGGTGAACCAAACAGTTGAAGACTACCTCCAAGGTGAAGACTTTGATTGGGCAGACCTCAAAGGTAAGGTTCGTGACAATTTGGCTAAATTCCTCTTTGATCAAACAAAACGCCGCCCAGCTATCTTACCAGTGGTCATGGAAGCAAAATAAGGATTAAATAGTAGTAGAGAAAGTCGAGTTTCGGCTTTTTCTTATCTTAAGTGTATAAGGAGCAAGTTATGGCAGTAATGAAGATTGAGTATTACTCAGAAGTTTTAGATATGGAGTGGGGAGTAAATGTTCTCTACCCAGATGCGTCTCGGGTTGAGGAACCAGATTTTACAGATATCCCCGTTCTCTATCTCTTACATGGGATGTCAGGGAATCATAATAGCTGGCTCAAACGGACCAATGTAGAGCGCTTGGTGCGAGGGACTAATCTAATTGTTGTCATGCCAAATACAAGTAATGGCTGGTACACAGATACTCAGTATGGCTATAACTACTATACAGCTTTAGCAGAAGAACTGCCTAAAGTGCTCAAACGCTTCTTCCCTAATATGTCTAGCAAGCGTGAAAAGACTTTTATCGCTGGTTTATCAATGGGGGGCTACGGTTCCTTCAAATTGGCCCTATCAACCAACCGTTTCTCACATGCAGCTAGTCTTTCTGGGGCTCTTAGCTTCGAGGAGTTTTCTCCTGAAAGCCAAGATTTAGGGACGCGTGCCTACTGGCGAGGTGTTTTTGGTAAGCTTGATAACTGGGAAACCAGTCCTTATTCACTTGAAAGTCTTGCTAACAAGTCAGACAAGAAGACCAAACTCTGGGCTTGGTGTGGTGAACAAGATTTCTTGTATGCTGCCAATAACCTCGCGGTGAAGAATCTCAAGAAACTTGGTTTTGATGTGACCTATAGTCACAGTGCAGGGACCCATGAGTGGTATTATTGGGAAAAACAATTGGAACGGTTTTTGGCTACCTTGCCAATTGATTTTGTTTTGGAAGAACGCTTGTCTTAGTTTTAGTTTTCTTTCAGCTTACTCAAGTAAAATAAGGAATCTATCTTTAGAATGGGAATCCATGGTTTAAAGATGGATTCTTATTTTTTTAGGAAAGGCGGGAAATCATGTTCTGGATTATTCGTGTTCTATGTCGATTGTTACTAGGGATTTGGCGCATGTTCTGGCGCCTTGTGTGGACTCTTGTAGTCTTAATTCTCATTACTTTAGGGATTCTCTGGTATATGACAGGGGATTTATCTGGTGTCTTCAATCAAGCGGGGCAACTTGTTCAAGTTGGTCAGGCAGGTTGGCATCAATGGCAAGAAACTGGTAAGTTGCAAGGTTTGTCTCAGACTGATCATCATCAAGATTCAGGAGTAAAATGGCCCCAAGCACAGGCGACTATTTATATTGATCCTCAAATGGATGCAACCTTCCAAAAAGCCTACGCTGAGGCTATTGCCAATTGGAATCAGACTGGCGCTTTTAATTTTGTACTTGTGACAGAACCTGACCAAGCAACTATTTTTGCGACTGAAATGAATGATGGTTCCACATCTGTTGCTGGTGAGGCGGAGAGTCAAACAAATCTTCTAACCAAACAATTCACTTCTGTAACAGTTCGTTTGAATCATTATTATTTATCTAATCCAAACTATGGCTATACCTATGATCGTATCTTGCATACGGCAGAGCATGAGCTAGGTCATGCCATTGGGCTGGAACATACCAATGAAGTTTCAGTCATGCAGCCAGCAGGTTCTTATTATGGTATTCAGGCTCAAGATGTTCAAGCAGTTCAAGAACTTTATGAGTCTGGAGAATAAGTGATTTTCAAACGAAAAATAGAGCTCCTTGATGTAAGCAATGAAGGGGGCTTTTTGCTATAATGGAACTATGAATAACTTGATTAAATCAAAACTAGAGCTCTTGCCGACCAGCCCTGGTTGTTACATTCACAAGGATAAAAACGGTACGATTATCTATGTAGGAAAGGCTAAAAATCTACGTAACCGTGTACGGTCCTATTTCCGTGGGAGTCATGATACCAAGACAGAAGCCTTGGTGTCTGAAATTGTAGACTTTGAGTTTATTGTTACGGAATCCAATATTGAGGCCCTCCTTCTGGAAATCAACTTGATTAAGGAAAATAAGCCTAAATACAATATTATGCTCAAGGACGACAAGTCCTATCCTTTCATCAAAATTACCAATGAGCGCTATCCTCGCTTGATTATCACCCGTCAGGTCAAGAAAGACGGAGGTCTCTATTTTGGACCCTATCCGGATGTGGGGGCGGCCAATGAAATCAAGCGACTTCTGGATCGGATTTTCCCTTTTCGCAAGTGTACTAATCCACCATCGAAGGTTTGTTTTTATTACCATATCGGCCAGTGCATGGCTCACACCATTTGTAAAAAAGATGAGGCCTATTTCAAAGCTATGGCCCAAGAAGTATCTGATTTTCTTAAGGGGCAGGATGACAAAATCATTGATGATCTCAAAAGTAAGATGAACTTGGCAGCCCAGACTATGGAATTTGAGCGTGCGGCTGAATACCGTGATTTGATTCAGGCCATTGGAACTCTTCGGACTAAGCAACGGGTTATGACTAAGGACCTCCAAAACCGTGATGTCTTTGGTTATTATGTGGATAAGGGCTGGATGTGCGTTCAGGTTTTCTTTGTCCGTCAGGGCAAGTTGATTGAGCGTGATGTCAACCTTTTTCCTTACTACAATGATCCAGATGAAGATTTCCTGACCTATGTTGGGCAGTTTTATCAAGAAAAATCTCATCTGGTTCCTAATGAAATTTTGATTCCTCAGGATATTGATGACGAGGCTGTTAAGGCTTTGGTGGATACCAAGGTTCTCAAACCCCAACGTGGAGAGAAAAAACAACTGGTTAATCTGGCTATCAAAAATGCGCGTGTAAGCTTGGAGCAGAAATTTAACCTACTAGAAAAATCAGTTGAGAAGACACAAGGGGCTATTGAAAATCTAGGGCGACTTTTACAAATTCCAACCCCAGTCCGCATCGAGTCCTTTGACAATTCCAATATCATGGGGACTAGTCCTGTTTCTGCCATGGTTGTTTTTGTTAACGGGAAACCGAGCAAGAAGGATTACCGCAAGTATAAGATTAAGACAGTTGTTGGACCAGATGACTATGCCAGTATGCGAGAGGTTATCCGCAGACGCTATGGTCGAGTCCAACGTGATGGCTTGACACCGCCAGATTTGATCGTCATTGATGGGGGGCGAGGTCAGGTTAATATCGCTAAGCAAGTTATTCAAGAAGAGTTGGGGTTAGATATTCCCATTGCAGGTCTGCAAAAGAATGACAAGCACCAAACCCATGAATTGCTTTTTGGAGATCCGCTTGAGGTGGTAGAGCTATCTCGCAATTCTCAAGAATTTTTCCTCCTACAACGCATTCAGGATGAGGTACACCGTTTTGCCATCACCTTCCACCGTCAACTGCGTTCTAAAAACTCTTTCTCCTCTCAATTGGATGGAATTGAAGGCCTGGGTCCAAAACGCAAGCAGAACTTGATGAAATATTTCAAATCTCTGACAAAAATCAAGGAAGCCAGCGTGGATGAGATTGTCGCAGTTGGTATACCAAGAGCAGTAGCAGAGGCTGTTCACCAACACTTGAATCCTCAAGAGCGTGTAGAACTAGCTCAGGTAGCAGAATCGCCTGCTGAATACAAGTGATAAAGTAACAAGAAAAGGTTTTTGCTTTAGCGAGTGCAAGCTAGTCAGAATTGTGGTAAAATAGATAAGATATGACTAAAGAATTTCATCATGTAACGGTCATGCTCCATGAAACCATTGATATGCTTGATGTAAAACCTGACGGTATTTACGTTGATGCGACCTTGGGTGGAGCAGGCCATAGCGAGTATTTATTAAGTAAATTAAGTGAAAAGGGGCATCTCTATGCCTTTGACCAGGACCAGAATGCCATTGATAATGCGCAAAAACGTCTGGCACCTTATATCGAAAAAGGAATGGTCACCTTCATCAAGGACAACTTCCGTCATTTGAAAGCCCGTTTACAAGAAGCAGGTGTAGAAGAAATTGATGGCATTTGTTACGACTTGGGAGTTTCAAGCCCGCAATTGGATCAGCGTGAACGAGGTTTTTCTTATAAAAAAGATGCGCCACTGGACATGCGGATGAACCAAGATGCTAGTTTGACAGCTTATGAGGTTGTCAATCACTATGACTATCATGACTTGGTTCGTATTTTCTTCAAGTATGGCGAGGACAAATTCTCCAAACAGATCGCTCGGAAGATTGAACAGGCGCGTGAGCTGAAGCCGATTGAGACAACGACAGAATTGGCCGAGATTATCAAATCTGCTAAGCCTGCCAAGGAACTCAAGAAAAAAGGTCATCCGGCCAAGCAAATTTTCCAAGCTATCCGTATTGAGGTCAATGATGAATTAGGAGCTGCAGATGAGTCCATCCAACAAGCTATGGAATTACTAGCAGTGGACGGAAGAATCTCAGTCATTACCTTTCATTCGCTGGAAGATCGCTTGACCAAGCAATTGTTCAAGGAAGCTTCAACAGTGGAAGTGCCAAAAGGCTTGCCTTTCATCCCAGATGATCTTAAGCCCAAGATGGAATTAGTCTCTCGCAAACCGATTTTACCAAGCAAGGAGGAGTTGGAGGCCAATAATCGTTCCCACTCAGCCAAGCTACGAGTAGCTCGAAAAATTCATAAGTAAGGGGATAAAATGGTAGAAAAAAGAGAAACGACGAGCCAATTATTGCAAGCTCGTATCAAGAGATTTTCACGTGTTGAAAAGGCCTTTTACCTTTCAATTGCCATTACAGCCCTTGTCTTAGCTATCAGTGTGGTATATATGCAGACCAAGCTCTTGCAAGTCCAGAGTGAACTAACCACTGTTAATGCTCAGATTGAAGAAAAGAAGACAGAGCTGGATGATGCTAAGCAAGAAGTCAATGAATTGATCCGTTCAGAGCGTCTGACAGGAATTGCGGATTCGCAAGAACTAAAATTAAATAATGAAAATATCCGATCGGCGGAGTAGTATATGAAAACCTGGAAAGAAAAAATAGTACACTTTGCCATTAAGAATCGCAAATCTCCCCTTGAAAACCGCAGACGAGTTGGGAAGAGCCTTAGTCTCTTAGCCGTCTTTCTCTTTGCTGTTTTTTTGGTTAACTTTGCGGTGATTATTGGTACGGGGAAGAAGTTTGGTGTTGACCTGGTCAAAGAAGCCAGTAAGGTTCACCAAACGACTCTAACAGTTCCTGCTAAGAGGGGAACCATTTATGATCGTAATGGAACGCCGATTGCAGAAGATGCAACCTCCTACAATGTTTATGCGGTCATTGATAAGGATTATAAGTCAGCTAATGGAGATGTTCTATATGTAGAAGAATCTCAGTACAATAAGGTAGCCGAAATTTTCCATAAGTACTTGGATATGGAGGAGACCTACGTCAAGGATCAACTCTCTCAACCAAATCTCAAACAGGTTTCCTTTGGTGCTAAAGGAAATGGAATTACCTACGCTAATATGATGTCCATTAAACAGGACTTAGAAGCTGCGAAGGTTGAGGGTGTTAATTTTACAACTAGTCCCAATCGAAGTTATCCAAATGGAAAATTTGCTTCATCCTTTATTGGTTTAGCACAGTTACATGAAAATGAAGATGGGACAAAAAGTCTTATTGGTACATCTGGTATGGAGAGCTCCTTAAATAGCTTGCTGGCAGGTACAGATGGTATTATTACATACGAAAAAGACCGTCTAGGTAATATTGTTCCTGGTACGGAACAAGTTACCCAACAAACAGTAAATGGAAAAGATGTCTACACGACCTTATCCAGTCCTTTGCAGTCCTTTATGGAAAGTCAAATGGATGCCTTCCAAGAAAAACTAAAAGGCAAGTATATGACTGCAACCTTAGTCAGCGCCAAGACTGGAGAAATTCTGGCGACAACTCAAAGACCGACCTTTGATGCTGATACCAAAGAAGGAATTACCGAAGACTTTGTTTGGCGTGATATCCTTTACCAAAGTAACTATGAGCCAGGTTCGACCATGAAGGTAATGACCTTGGCGGCAGCGATTGACAACAACACCTTCCCTGGGGGAGAATACTTCAATAGCAGTGAATTTAAAATAGCGGATGCGACGACTCGAGATTGGGATGTTAATGATGGTTTGACTACTGGTGGGATGATGACTTTCTTACAAGGTTTCGCTCACTCCAGTAATGTTGGAATGAGTCTACTTGAACAAAAAATGGGAGATACTACTTGGTTGGATTATCTAAACCGCTTTAAATTTGGGGTCCCAACTCGCTTTGGCTTGACAGATGAATACGCTGGTCAACTTCCAGCTGATAATATTGTCAATATTGCTCAAAGCGCATTTGGTCAAGGGATTTCAGTAACACAAACACAAATGCTTCGTGCTTTTACAGCCATTGCTAATGATGGGGTTATGCTAGAACCTAAGTTTATCAGCGCCCTTTATGATCCTAACGATCAGACAGTGCGGAAGTCGAAAAAGGAAATTGTAGGTAATCCTGTATCCAAAGAAACAGCTAGTTTGACTCGAGAGAATATGATTTTGGTTGGTACAGACCCTGTCTATGGTACCATGTACAATAAAATTACTGGTAAACCAATCGTTACTGTTCCTGGTCAGAATGTTTCTGTCAAATCTGGAACAGCTCAAATTGCCGATGAGCAAAACGGAGGATATTTAGTTGGGAAAACCAATTATATCTTTTCTGTAGTAACCATGCATCCTTCTGAAAATCCAGACTTTATTCTTTACGTGACAGTTCAACAACCAGAACACTTTTCTAACCCTTGGTTTGGAGAGTTTGCTAATCCTATTCTTGAACGAGCTTCTGCCATGAAAGAATCTCTTAATCTTCAGTCTACAGCTAAAAATCTGGATCAAGTTACAACAACAACTAGTTATGCAATGCCAGCGACCAAGGACTATAGTCCGGGAGATATGGCAGAGGAACTGAGACGCAATCTTGTTCAACCAATCGTTATCGGTTCAGGAACAAAAATCAAGGACAGTTCAGTGGCAGAAGGAACAAATCTAGACGCTAATGAGCAAATCTTACTCCTTTCAGACAAGGTAGAAGAGATGCCTGACTTATATGGCTGGTCTAAGAAAAATGTTGAAACCTTTGCCAAATGGTTGAATCTTGAAGTTGAATTTGAAGGTACAGGAGAAATTGTTAAAAAACAAAGTGTTCGTTCTAATACAGCTTTAAAAGATTTACAGAAAATAAAAATAACTTTAGGAGATTAGAATGCTAGTTTCTATCTTTCCTGGAATCCTTACTTTTGTTCTTACAGTGGTAGGAATTCCAGCTTTTATCCGTTTTTACCGTAAAGCACAGATTACTGGTCAACAGATGCATGAGGATGTTAAACAACACCAGGCAAAAGCTGGGACGCCGACAATGGGAGGGATTGTCTTCCTCGTAACAAGCGTTTTAGTTAGTTTAGTTCTTGCACTTTTAACTAATCAACTAACCAACAATGTTGGAATGATCCTCTTTATCCTAGTCTTATATGGTTTGGTTGGTTTCTTAGATGATTTCCTCAAGGTTTTCCGTAAAATCAACGAAGGACTTAATCCTAAACAAAAACTCTTACTCCAGTTAGTCGGAGGAGTGATCTTCTATTTCTTTTATGAAAGAGGAGGAGATATCTTAAATGTATTTGGCTATCCTTTGCATTTGGGTGTTCTGTATATTCTCTTCGCCCTCTTCTGGTTAGTCGGTTTTTCGAATGCTGTTAACTTGACTGACGGGATTGATGGCTTGGCAAGTATCTCAGTAGTGATTAGCCTATCTGCCTATGGAGTCATTGCTTATGTACAAAACCAATTGGATATTCTCCTAGTGATTCTTGCCATGATTGGTGGTCTTCTTGGTTTCTTTGTCTTTAACCATAAGCCTGCTAAAGTTTTTATGGGAGATGTGGGAAGTCTTGCTCTTGGAGGAATGTTGGCAGCTATTTCTATGGCGCTGCACCAAGAATGGACGCTACTCCTGATTGGTATAGTATATGTTTTTGAAACAACATCTGTCATGATGCAAGTTACCTACTTTAAGTTGAGTGGCGGAAAACGTATCTTCCGAATGACACCAGTTCATCACCATTTTGAGTTGGGTGGATTTTCTGGTAAAGGTCAATCCTGGAGTGAGTGGAAGGTCGATTTCTTCTTCTGGGGAGTGGGCTTGCTTGCTAGTCTCGTGACCTTGGCTTTCATGTATTTATTCTAAAATAGAATATTGGAATATAAAAGAGAAGGATTTATACCCTTCTCTTTTTAGTTCCTATTTTCTTCAATTGAGGAATCCTTTTCTCAAAAAAGTAAAATTATGATAAAATGGAAAAAAGAAAGATGAAATGATGAGTTATTTTAAAAAGTATAGATTTGATAAATCTAAGTTTAAGTTAGGGATGCGAACGTTTAAAACAGGAATCGCTGTTTTTTTGGTTCTCATGATTTTTGGTTTTTTTGGATGGAAGGGACTTCAGATTGGGGCTCTTACAGCCGTTTTTAGCTTGAGAGAAGACTTTGATAAGAGTGTCCACTTTGGGACATCACGTATTTTAGGGAATAGTATCGGTGGTTTTTATGCGCTGATGTTCTTTCTCTTGAACAACTTTTTTCATGGAGCCTTTTGGGTAACTCTTCTTGTTGTTCCAATTTGTACCATGTTAACCATTATGACAAATGTTGCCATGAACAATAAGTCAGGAGTTATTGGGGGAGTTGCAGCTATGCTGATTATTACCCTATCAATTCCAAACGGAGAGACTGTTTTGTACGTGTTTGCTCGAGTTTTTGAAACATTTATGGGTGTTTTTGTAGCAATTCTTGTAAATTACGATATTGATCGTTTACGGAGTATTTTATTGAAAAAAACAAAATAATGTCACAAGATATAACATTATTGATTGACGATTGAATTTTTTTAGACTATAATAGACAGAAAGAAGGAAGTGTACATGAAGGAAAAAGAATTTCGTCGCAATATGGCAGTTTTTCCAATTGGTAGTGTTATGAAACTGACCGATCTTTCGGCGCGCCAAATTCGTTATTATGAAGACCAGGAATTGATTAAGCCTGATCGTAACGAGGGCAATCGCCGTATGTATTCTTTGAATGACATGGATCGATTACTTGAGATTAAAGATTATATCTCTGAAGGTCTGAACATTGCTGCCATCAAGAAAAAATATGCTGAACGTGAGGCGAAGTCTAAAAAACCAGTGAGTCAAACTGAAGTACGAAGAGCGCTTCGGAATGAAGTTCTCCAACAAAGTCGCTTCGCTTCTCAACAATCACCTTTTGGTCGCGGTTAGGCAACCGCAAGTCGTCATATATAAGGAGAAAAACCATGCCAATCACAGCTGCAGATATTCGTCGTGAAGTTAAGGAAAAAAATGTAACCTTTATCCGTCTCATGTTTTCAGATATTTTGGGAACTATGAAAAACGTCGAAATTCCTGCTACAGATGAACAACTAGACAAGGTCTTGTCAAATAAGGCTATGTTTGATGGATCTTCTATTGAAGGGTTTGTTCGTATCAACGAATCAGATATGTACCTCTACCCTGACTTGGACACTTGGACAGTCTTTCCTTGGGGAGATGAGAACGGTAGTGTCGCAGGATTGATCTGTGATGTCTATACAACAGAAGGGGAACCATTTGCAGGAGATCCTCGTGGAAACCTCAAACGTGCTCTTCGTCACATGGAAGAAGTTGGATTCAAATCTTTCAACCTTGGACCAGAGCCAGAATTCTTCCTATTTAAGCTTGATGAAAATGGAGATCCAACTCTTGAGGTAAATGACAAGGGTGGTTACTTTGATTTGGCGCCTACTGACCTTGCTGACAACACTCGTCGTGAGATTGTCAATGTCTTGACCAAAATGGGATTTGAAGTTGAAGCAAGTCACCACGAAGTTGCTGTAGGTCAACATGAGATTGACTTTAAGTACGATGAAGTTCTTCGTGCTTGTGATAAGATTCAAATCTTTAAACTCGTTGTAAAAACAATTGCGCGTAAACATGGTCTCTATGCAACCTTTATGGCTAAACCAAAATTTGGTATCGCTGGTTCAGGTATGCACTGTAATATGTCCTTGTTCGATGCGGAAGGAAACAATGCCTTCTTTGATCCAAATGATCCAAAAGGCATGCAGTTGTCAGAAACTGCTTACTACTTCCTTGGTGGTTTGATCAAACATGCCTATAACTATACAGCAATCATGAACCCAACCGTTAACTCATACAAACGTTTGGTTCCAGGCTACGAAGCCCCTGTTTACATCGCTTGGGCTGGCCGTAACCGTTCACCACTTGTCCGCGTACCAGCATCACGCGGAATGGGAACACGTTTGGAGTTGCGTTCAGTGGACCCAATGGCGAACCCATATATTGCTATGGCTGTTCTTTTAGAAGTTGGTTTGAACGGTATCGAAAACAAAATCGAAGCACCAGCACCAATCGAAGAAAATATCTACATTATGACTGCTGAAGAGCGTAAAGAGGCTGGCATCACAGACCTTCCATCAACTCTTCACAATGCTTTGAAAGCTTTGACAGAAGACGAAGTGGTTAAGGCAGCTCTAGGTGAGCACATCTATACTAGCTTCCTTGAGGCCAAACGTATCGAGTGGGCAAGCTATGCGACCTTCGTTTCGCAATGGGAAATTGACAACTACCTAGATCTATACTAATAATAAATCAAAAAGATTGTCCGTGAGGACGATCTTTTTTTTCTTGCATTTTATATCGAGGTGTGATATATTTTGTATAACGAAATGCGATATATCGAACTAAATAGGAGGTCTGGTTAAATGGAATTATCAGATAAGATTAGGCGTGTCTACCTTCCCATGACTGAAACGGGATTTTATATTCTGTTCTGTCTGCAAAAGAAGAACCATGGTTATGGTATTACACAAAAGGTCAAAGAGATGACAGCTTCACAGGTTTCGATTAGTCCTGGAACTATGTATGGAACCCTGTCAAAGATGGAAAAGGATGGTTTGATTTCCTTTGTCCGAGAAGAGGAAAAACGGAAAATCTATCAGATTACAGACTTGGGTCGCAAAGTTTTAGAGATTGAGTTGAAACGTATTGAACGGATCTATAGAAACAGTCGGGAGGAGCTTTGATGGAAAAGAAAGTTGTTTATAGAATTGCTACCATTGCGGATTATGATAGAGAGGCTCTCTATCTCAGGGAAATGCATGCTCAGGGCTGGAAACTTAAGGAAGTAAGTTATTCTAACTTAGTAGTTGCGGTTAAGTATACATTTGAAAAGTGCCAACCGGAGCAGGTGGTTTATCAGTTGGACTTTTATCCTATGAAAAAATCAGAGAGAGCCACCTATTTACAGCTGTTTAAAGATTGTAGCTGGGAGCATATTACAGACTTTAATGGTTTTTCCTATTTTAGAAAACCTTATTCTCAAATTGAATCAGATGCCGAGTTTGAAATTTATAATGATGCGGCCGGGAAGTTAGCTATGGTCAAGCGCATTTTAATAATGCGGATGCTTCCTGTCTTGCTTCTCTTTTCAGCGCTACTACCGGTTTTCTCAAAGTTACTCAGTGGAAGAGGTTCTTTCAGTTGGGGAATGTTTTTGATTGTTAGCATAGACTGTACTTTATTGATCGTTTTTGCGATTCAGATTTCTTATATTTGTTGGAGATTGTTTCAAAAGTGGAAAGAATTATCTGATAAATAAAACCATTTTGGAGGTTAGACAATGAATAGCAAAGTACAATTTCGAATGTTTACCATTTTTGATTTGGATAAGGTAGAAGATTATTTGCATGAGATGCATTTGAAAGGTTGGAAATTTAAATCGAATCGTTTTGGATTTTTCTATTTTGAACAATGCCAACCTGATGATGTGATTTACCGTGTGTGGAATACTAGCTACCTTAGAAAAAATGAGCTAGATTTACAAAGTATTAAGGATAGAGGATGGGAATTTGTGGAAAATTGTTCTTATACTGTTTTTCGAAAAGCAAAGTGTGATTTAGTTCCGAATGATCAATTTTTCATGGACAATCGTCTTAGATGGGATGGTGTGAAATCTGGACTTCGTACATCTACAGTTTCTATCTCTGGTGGTCTTGTTGTTTGTATGAGCCTGTTTCGCGAAAATCTCTCTCGGTCTTTCTTCCTTATTTTTGCCCTATATGCTCTCATGATTTCTTATCTAATCTATAGTTTTTACAGACTTAGACGGAAATATCTGGTTGATTGACATTAGTTTCTAGGTCCTCAGACCGATTTTTAGCACTCTTGATAAAAGAGTGCTAATTTTTTGAGTTTTTGTCTTGACATTCTTTTCTAAGGGTGTATAATAGAATCATAAGTTAGCACTTGGATGTATCGAGTGCTAAAACGATCTATCAGAGAGGAGTAGCGAGATGGTTACAGAACGTCAGCAGAATATTTTAAATCTGATTATTGACATCTTTACCAAAACGCACGAACCTGTTGGATCCAAAGCATTGCAAGAGTCTATCAACTCAAGTAGTGCTACCATTCGAAATGATATGGCAGCCCTAGAAAAGCAAGGTTTGCTTGAAAAGGCTCATACTTCCAGTGGTCGGATGCCGAGTGTGGCTGGATTTCAATACTATGTCAAACACTCCCTATCCTTTGACCGTTTAGCTGAAAATCAAGTTTATGAGATTGTAAAAGCCTTTGATCAAGAATTCTTCAAGCTTGAGGATATTCTTCAAGAGGCAACGAAAATCTTGGCAGACTTGAGTGGTTGTACGGTTGTAGCACTAGATGTCGAACCAAGTAGGCAGAAGCTAACAGCTTTTGATATTGTTGTCCTCGGACAACATACAGCTCTGGCAGTTTTTACGCTTGATGAGTCTAGAACAGTTACCAGTCAGTTTTTGATTCCGAGAAATTTCTTGCAGGAGGATTTAAATCGCCTCAAGACCATGATTCAAGAGCGTTTCCTGGATCAAACTGTTTTGGATATTCACTACAAGATTCGGACAGAGATTCCGCAGATTATCCAACGTTACTTTACAACAACGGATAACGTCATGGACCTCGTTGAACATATCTTCAAAGAAATGTTCAATGAAAATATCGTGGTTTCTGGAAAAGTCAATCTTCTGAATTTCGCAAATCTAGCAGCTTATCAGTTTTTTGATCAGCCACAAAAAGTAGCTTTAGAAATTCGAGAGAATCTGATTGGCGACCAGATGCAAAGTGTCCGAGTTGCGGATAGCCAAGAATCTTGTCTTGCTGACTTAGCGGTGATTAGCAGTAAGTTCCTGATTCCTTATCGTGGATTTGGAATTCTTGCGATTATAGGTCCGGTCAATCTGGATTATCAACAATTAGTCAATCAACTCAATGTCGTCAATCGAGTTCTGACTATGAAGTTGACAGATTTTTACCGCTATCTCAGCAGTAACCACTATGAAGTGAATTAAGATTGAAATCATTAAAGGAGGCGAAAATGGCCCAAGATATTAAAAATGAAGAAGTAAAAGAAGAGGAAGTTGTGGAAACAGCTGAAGAAACAACTCCTGAGAAGTCTGAACTGGACTTGGCAAATGAACGTGCCGAAGAATTTGAAAACAAATATCTTCGAGCTCATGCAGAGATGCAAAACATTCAGCGCCGTGCCAATGAAGAACGCCAACTCTTGCAACGCTATCGCAGCCAAGATTTGGCAAAAGCAATCTTGCCGTCACTGGATAACCTTGAACGTGCCCTTGCCGTCGAAGGGTTGACAGATGATGTGAAGAAGGGCTTGGAAATGGTCCAAGAAAGTTTGATACATGCTCTGAAAGAAGAAGGAATTGAAGAAATTCCAGCAGATGGAGAATTTGACCATAACTACCACATGGCCATTCAAACAGTTCCAGCAGATGACGAACATCCAGCAGATACCATCGCACAAGTCTTCCAAAAAGGCTACAAACTCCATGACCGCATCCTAAGACCGGCTATGGTAGTGGTTTATAACTAGGCAATTCTGACGGTAGCTAAAGCAACTCGTCAGAAAACGGCAATCGCTATGGCGTTTGCCTAGCCTCCTTACTAACTCGTCGTCGAAATAAAATCGATTTCGACTTCTCGTGTCGCAATTTACATAATAGAAACCTTGTCCGAAACGACACTAAACTATGAAAGAAAGATAAACAATGGTTCAGCTTTGCCAATAGTGAGCGAAGCGAACCAAAGGCGATACTCTTCGCCGTGGCGGTATCTTCGCAAACTTTGAGACCTTAGGCTCAAAGTTTAGTCAAAGAGATTGACGAAGTCAAGCTCTGACGGCGTCGCCACTTAAGAAGAGTATCAAAAAGAAAAAAGAGAATAAATAACAAGGAGAAAAACACATGTCTAAAATTATCGGTATTGACTTAGGTACAACAAACTCAGCAGTTGCAGTTCTTGAAGGAACTGAATCAAAAATCATCGCAAACCCAGAAGGAAACCGCACAACTCCATCTGTTGTGTCATTCAAAAACGGTGAAATCATCGTTGGTGACGCTGCAAAACGTCAAGCAGTCACAAACCCAGATACAGTGATCTCTATCAAATCTAAGATGGGTACTTCTGAAAAAGTTTCTGCAAATGGTAAAGAATACACTCCACAAGAAATCTCAGCTATGATTCTTCAATACTTGAAAGGTTATGCTGAAGACTACCTTGGTGAAAAAGTAACTAAAGCAGTTATCACAGTTCCAGCTTACTTCAACGATGCTCAACGTCAAGCAACAAAAGACGCTGGTAAAATCGCTGGTCTTGAAGTAGAACGTATCGTCAACGAACCAACTGCAGCAGCTCTTGCTTATGGTTTGGACAAGACTGATAAAGAAGAAAAAATCTTGGTATTCGACCTTGGTGGTGGTACATTCGACGTATCTATCCTTGAACTCGGTGATGGTGTCTTTGATGTATTGGCAACTGCAGGGGATAATAAACTCGGTGGTGACGACTTTGACCAAAAAATCATCGACCACTTGGTAGCAGAATTCAAGAAAGAAAACGGCATTGATTTGTCAACAGACAAGATGGCCCTTCAACGTTTGAAAGATGCAGCTGAAAAAGCGAAGAAAGACCTTTCTGGTGTAACTTCAACTCAAATCAGCTTGCCATTCATCACTGCTGGCGAGGCTGGACCTCTTCACTTGGAAATGACATTGACTCGTGCGAAATTTGACGATTTGACTCGTGACCTTGTAGAACGTACAAAAGTTCCAGTTCGTCAAGCTCTTTCAGATGCAGGTTTGAGCTTGTCAGATATCGACGAAGTCATCCTTGTCGGTGGTTCAACTCGTATCCCTGCCGTTGTAGAAGCTGTTAAGGCTGAAACTGGTAAAGAACCAAACAAATCAGTAAACCCTGATGAAGTTGTGGCTATGGGTGCTGCTATCCAAGGTGGTGTCATCACTGGTGACGTTAAAGACGTTGTCCTTCTTGACGTAACTCCATTGTCACTTGGTATCGAAACAATGGGTGGAGTATTTACAAAACTCATCGACCGCAACACAACAATTCCAACATCTAAATCACAAGTCTTCTCAACTGCAGCAGACAACCAACCAGCCGTTGATATCCACGTTCTTCAAGGGGAACGCCCAATGGCAGCAGATAACAAGACTCTTGGACGCTTCCAATTGACTGATATCCCAGCTGCACCTCGTGGTATCCCACAAATCGAAGTTACATTTGACATCGATAAGAACGGTATCGTATCTGTTAAAGCCAAAGACCTTGGAACTCAAAAAGAACAAACAATTGTTATCCAATCTAACTCAGGTTTGACAGACGAAGAAATCGACCGCATGATGAAAGATGCAGAAGCTAACGCTGAAGCAGATAAGAAACGTAAAGAAGAAGTTGACCTTCGTAACGAAGTAGACCAAGCAATCTTTGCGACTGAAAAGACAATCAAAGAAACTGAAGGTAAAGGCTTCGATGCAGAACGTGATGCTGCCCAAGTTGCCCTTGATGAGCTTAAGAAAGCCCAAGAAGACAACAACTTGGACGAAATGAAAGCAAAACTTGAAGCTTTGAACGAAAAAGCACAAGGACTTGCCGTTAAACTCTATGAACAAGCCGCAGCAGCGCAACAAGCTCAAGCAGGAGCAGAAGGCGCACAAGCAACAGGAAACGCAGGCGATGACGTAGTAGACGGAGAGTTTACGGAAAAGTAAAACAATCCAGTGGATTGTTTTAGCGGAACCTCCTGAAATAAAGAAAGGTTCCGAGATTTTAGGATTCCTTTAATCCGAAACTCAATTCAGCCTAACTCGTTAAGAAAGACTAATCACTAAAGTGATTGTCATTCTACGGCAATCGCTATGGCGACTTGCCTAAACGCCTTACTAGTTCAAAAACAAAGTATAATCGACTTTGTTTTTGAACGTCGTAATGATAAGAAGAAATCCAGAGGTTGCAACCCAGCCTCTGTTTTTCGGTAAAATAGAGGATGTTGCGTATGAAAAAAGTACTTTGTATCATTTATCCTAATTTTTCTCTTTATGAGATAACCGCTTTAACAAGTACTTTAGCTCTGTCTTTTGACATCACGATTGATTATGTCGCTTCAGATCACTCGATGGTGGTCTCTGAGGATGGTTTGCCCTGTCAACCAACGAAAACACTAGATCAGATCCGTATAGAAGAGTATTCTTGTGTGATTTTGCCAGGAATGGTAAACATAGGACCTGCCCTACAGGATGAGAAATTGATTTCGTTCTTGAGGGGCCTTGGTGAGCAAGATATCCTCATTGCAGCCATTTCTTCAGCGCCTCTTTTATTGGCGAAAGCAGGCTTGTTGAAGGACACGAAATTTACAGGTGGAATTTGGCAAAACTTCTTTGACTATTTTGAATTTCTTCCTCGTGAGAATTTCCAACCTAAAGTGCTTGTGCAAGATAAACAAATCATTACGGCTATAGGCTTTGCGCACCAAGAGTTTGCAAGGAAAGTGATTCTAAGTTTAGGGTTGGCAGAGAATACGGACAACTATTTTAAAGAACAGAATGAGTACGCAGAAAAGGATTTGATATTTACTCTATCAGATGAAGAGTTTGATCAAGTGAAGCGATGTATAGAAAACACCCTCTAAAGATTTACATGAAATTTATAGAAAGGAACAAAGAGTGTTTGGGAAATTGTAGCCGAGCTCTGAAGTTTCTTACTCAATATAAAAGAAAGGAATTGAACCCGACCTACATCGAGGTTTGATTTACAACATCAATAGAAAGGACAAAGAGTGT
The DNA here is from genome assembly GCF_040888305.1 of Streptococcus fermentans. NCBI lineage: Bacteria > Bacillati > Bacillota > Bacilli > Lactobacillales > Streptococcaceae > Streptococcus > Streptococcus fermentans. Next base: position 22,213 of record NZ_JBFNFG010000006.1, read on the forward strand.
TCGGGGAATTGAACCCGAGCGGAAAGCTTGGAAATTAGATAAACCGCCTAAGAAATCAGGATTTCTTGTCGGTTTCCTAAATTTCAGTCGCTTTCTGTCCGCTCTTAGTATCTTGTATGAACAATACTGAATTTTACGACCGTTTGGGCGTTTCGAAAAATGCATCTCAAGATGAGATCAAGAGGGCCTATCGGAAATTATCTAAAAAATATCACCCAGATATCAACAAGGATCCTGGTGCTGAGGACAAGTACAAGGAAGTTCAAGAAGCTTATGAAACTTTGAGCGATGAACAGAAACGTGCTGCCTATGACCAATATGGTGCTGCTGGTGCCAATGGTGGTTTTGGTGGTGCTGGCGGTTTCGGTGGCTTCGATGGAGCAGGTGGTTTTGGCGGATTTGAGGATATCTTCTCAAGCTTCTTTGGTGGTGGAGGTGCCTCACGTAATCCAAACGCCCCTCGTCAAGGTGACGACCTCCAGTATCGCGTTCATTTGACTTTTGAAGAAGCTATTTTTGGTACAGAAAAGGAAGTCAAATACAATCGTGAAGCAAGCTGTCGTACTTGTAATGGGTCTGGTGCTAAACCTGGAACAAGTCCAGTTACTTGTGGACGCTGTCATGGTTCAGGTGTGATCAATGTTGATACCCAAACACCTCTCGGCATGATGCGTCGCCAAGTAACCTGTGATGTCTGTCATGGCCGTGGTCAAGAAATCAAAGATCCATGTACAACCTGTCATGGAACTGGTCATGAAAAACAAGCCCATAGTGTACACGTAAAAATCCCTGCTGGTGTGGAAACAGGTCAACAGATCCGCCTAGCTGGTCAAGGTGAAGCAGGATTTAACGGTGGACCATATGGTGACTTGTACGTGGTGGTTTCAGTTGAAGCTAGTGATAAGTTTGAACGTGAAGGAACCACTATCTTCTACAATTTGAACCTCAATTTTGTTCAAGCAGCACTTGGTGATACAGTAGACATCCCTACAGTTCATGGTGATGTAGAATTAGTCATTCCAGAAGGAACTCAGACTGGTAAACGATTCCGTCTACGTGGTAAAGGTGCGCCTAGCCTTCGTGGTGGTGCCCTTGGTGACCAATACGTGACTGTCAATGTCGTGACTCCAATAGGCTTGAACGAACGACAAAAAGCAGCCTTGAAAGAATTCGCAGCTGCAGGTGATCTAAAAGTCAATCCAAAGAAAAAAGGCTTCTTTGACCATATTAAGGATGCCTTTGAAGGAGAATAAAGCATAAAGTAAAAAGAGCCTTCGGGCTCTTTTTCGTGCAATCTTAAGACTTTTATACTCAATGAAAATAAAAGAGCAAACTAGGAAGCTAGCCGCAGGTTGCTCAAAGCACTGCTTTGAGGTTGCAGATAGAGCTGACGTAGTTTGAAGAGATTTTCGAAGAGTATTAGCATGGGAGAAAGAATCTCCAACTAGTTTACTATTGATATTTTTGAATGAGTAAGCCAGCCTCATCCATGTCCTGGATGAGTTGCTTAAGTTCTGCTTCCTTGCCAGGCTTAACGGTGACGGTATCAATGCGCTTAATCGCCGAATTATCCTGGATATCCACCAAGGTCAACGCTTTTTCATAGAATGCGATTCCCTTTTTCATGCTTTCCGAATCATTCAAAGTTAGAATTGTGTAAGAAGGATTTGATTTCTTTCCGTTTTCTCGGAAATACTTCTCGCCTTCCTCCTCTAAAAATTGGGATAAACCATGATTAAACAAGTTATCTTCTACTTTTCTATAGGAAATGTCACCTGCCTGTAGAACGTAGACTTTGAGTCGGTTTTTAGTGAGATTAGGGCTTTCTTTTAGGACTGGGTGGCTATCAATGACCTCGTCTGAGAAAGTCACATAAAAATCTAAGCCCCCACCCTCGAATTGATAGCTTCCATTTGATTCTACTTTTTCAGGAGGTAGGTCAAGGGAGATAAAGATTTGTTTTAAGGCCTCATTTCCTTCTCGGATGTCACTCGGTGAGGCCTTGAACAGATTGGCCAGTATTAGAAATGCCAGGGCTACAAGAAGGCAGAGGACACCACAAATAATCAGGATGATCCGCGTCAAAACTTTAAAAAACTGTTTCATTTTCATGCCCTCACTTGTCTATTAGGATCTGCTAACCCAAAATGGATTTAAAGGGGATATAAGGAAAGTTGGAATTTTCCTCTCCTTAGTTTTTTTCAGTTTCTTGTAATTCTTTTATCACACTAAGTCTTGCTTGAAGGTCTTTTTCAAAGACTTTAAACTTATAGGTCAAATCTTTTTGATATTCCTTGATGAGTTCTTTTTGTTGGTCGATAATTTGCAGGCTATCTTGTATGATATCCAAGTCATCCTTAATGGCTTCAACGCGATCAGTAGTATCTAAAACTTCTTCAGTGATAGCTTGGCGATTCTTAACGAGGAGGTATGAACCGACTGCAGAGCCTGCAAAAAGTAGTAAATTTGATAGTTTCATAGTGACTCCTTAAGCGTTTTTGATTGTTTCAGCGACTTGGGCAAGTTTGTCGAAGTCTGGTTCATGTGCGATAAAGTCAATTTTTAGGTCATCATCTGCACTATAGCGAGGAACGAGGTGGACATGGGTATGGAAAACCGTTTGTCCAGCAACTTCTTCACAGTTGGCGATGATATTCATACCTTCAGCTTTGGTAGCTTTCATGACTTTTTGAGCAATCTTTGGAACTTGGGCGAAAAGTTGGCTAGCACTTGCAGCATCCATTTCTAAAAGATTGCGGTAGTGTTCTTTGGGTACGACCAAGGTGTGACCAGGTGTTACTTGTGAGATATCAAGGAAGGCAAGAACTTGATCATCTTCGTAAACCTTTGATGCGGGAATCTCCCCTGCGATAATTTTACAAAAAATGCAATCTGACATAAAATCTACCTCTACTGTATTGAATTTTGATATAATATAGCTACATTATACCAGATTTGGAGAAAATATGTTAGAAATTAAAAATCTGACAGGGGGCTATGTTCATGTCCCTGTCTTGAAAGATGTGTCCTTTACAGTCGAGAGTGGACAGTTGGTCGGTTTGATTGGTCTCAATGGTGCTGGAAAATCAACGACTATCAATGAAATTATTGGACTTTTGACACCTTATAGTGGAGAAATAAACATCGACGGACTAACCTTAGGTGCAAATCCTCGTGAATATCGTCAGCAGATTGGTTACATTCCTGAAACTCCTAGTTTGTACGAAGAATTAACTCTCAGAGAACATATCGAAACGGTTGCCATGGCCTATGGTATTGAGCAAAACCTAGCTTTTGAACGTGTAGAACCTCTTTTAAAAATGTTCCGTTTGGATCAGAAGTTGGATTGGTTCCCTGTTCATTTTTCAAAAGGGATGAAGCAGAAGGTCATGATTATCTGTGCCTTTGTTGTGGATCCGAGTCTCTTTATCGTCGATGAACCTTTCCTTGGCCTTGATCCCTTGGCAATTTCGGACTTGATTCAGCTTTTGGATCTTGAAAAGAAAAAAGGGAAGTCCATCCTCATGAGTACCCACGTTCTTGACTCTGCTGAAAAAATGTGTGACTCTTTTGTCATTCTCCACAAAGGTCAAGTCAGAGCTAAAGGGGATCTTGAAGAGCTGAGACAAGCTTTTGCCATGCCAGAAGCAAGTCTCAATGATATCTATTTGGCTTTGACCAAAGAGGAGGACCGATGAAAGACTTGTTTCTAAAGCGAAAGCAGGCTTTTCGTAAAGAGTGTGTCGGTTATCTGCGCTATGTGCTCAATGATCACTTTGTCTTGTTTTTACTGGTCTTAGTAGGTTTTCTAGCCTATCAGTATAGTCAGCTACTTCAGCATTTTCCTGAGAATCATTTACCAATCCTAGGTTTAATTGGGATTGTCTCTGTTTTACTCTTACTTTGGGGAGGAATAGCGACCTATGTGGAAGCGCCTGATAAGCTCTTTCTCTTAGTAGCTGAAGAAGAAGTGAGAGAACACATCCAGAAGCAAAGTCTGGCCTCCTTCATCTTTTGGGTCAGTGTACAGACTCTCTTTTTGCTCTTTTTTGCTCCTTTATTTTTAGCCATGGGTTTGGGCTTAGGAGTTTTTGGGGTCTATGTTCTTCTTTTGGGAGTCGGGAAATATTTCCTGCTTCAGAAAAAAGCAGGCAAGTTTTTTAGTGCAAATCATCTGGACTGGGACTGTGTGATTGCCCAAGAAAGTAAACGCAAGCAGTTTTTACTCCGCTTCTTTGCCCTCTTTACCCAAGTCAAGGGAATTTCAAACAGCGTCAAGAGACGAGCTTATCTAGATGTTATCCTAAAAGCAGTTCAGAAGGTGCCGAGCAAGATTTGGCAGAACCTCTATCTTCGTTCTTATCTGCGAAATGGAGATCTTTTTGCCCTCAGTCTTCGCCTCCTCTTCCTATCTTTGCTGGCGTTGATCTTTATCGAGCAGTCTTGGATTGCGACAGCAGTAGTGGTTCTATTTAACTACCTCTTGCTCTTTCAGTTATTGGCCCTTTATCATGCCTTTGATTACCAATATTTGACGCAACTTTTCCCGCTAGATAAGGGGAAAAAGGAAAAGGGATTACAGGCAGTTGTCCGAGGATTGACAGGTCTTGTTTTATTGGTTCAATTGGTAGTTGGGTTGATTACCCTCCAAGAAAAACTAGCCCTTTTAGCCCTGCTTGGAGCTGGATTGGTCTTACACATCTTGTATCTCCCTTATCAGGTGAAACGTCGGATGCAGGATTAAATCTTATAAGATTAGAAAAAAATGAGGTTGGGACAAAAGATCCCGACCTCACTTTTTTATTAGCAATCAAACTTTGACGCGGTAGCTGATTGAACTTTTTGTTCGTCTTTTAGACTCCAAAAAGCTCCTAATCATTCTCGCGGGGCTGGGACTACGAAATCGAGACTTTGTCTATCGATTTCTGTCCCACCGCCATTTTTATTTACGTAACTTCAATGAATACCAAGGAGCAAGCCAGGAAGCTAGCCGCAGATTACTCAAAAAAAAGTTTTAAGGCTAACATGGTTTGAAAAGATTTTTGAAGACTATTAGAAGATAAGGGTTGGCCCGTAGAGACTTAACTTGGTCTTGACTTGGTCAAAGTGGAAGCGGTCATAGGCTCTCCAAGCGGCGCGAGTAAGGGCATCTGGATTGAGGGCACTGAGGCCCATGAGAAGACTGGAGGTCTGGTAAAATTTTTCCAGCTCAATCAAGAATCGATTATCCACTGTCTCAGCTTTAGAGAGAAAGCGGAGGATATTGTCCAGTTGCTCCTGAAAGCGGACATCGTCAGCTGTTGCCTTTTTGCAGACTTGGTAAGCTTTGTTTAACTCAGTTATCAGTGTCTGAGCTCTTTTGATGGGGTCTGAATCCGTCATGAGAATTCCTCCTTTGTGATGGTTTTAAAGTTGTTTTAAGCCTTTGTCTTTCTATAATCCTAGCCTATCACTTTTTACTCTTTTTTTACCTTCAAATCTTTAATTGTCATTGAAATTTCCTGAATGGTAATAGCGGGATTTTATGATAAAATAGTTGTAAGGTTATCATAGTTATTTTGTAAAAACTTCGACACTTTAGGAATTTTTAAGAACCGTTTAGGATTTGGCAAAAAATGGATTCTAGACTTATGCTATCCTCTCTTCAGGAGGATTTTTATCCATGATTTATATCATCATCCAAAAAGAGAAAGAAATTTTCAAATTAAACATAAAGGATATCTACTATATCCAAACGCATCCAAGTAAAGCCCATACCGTGCAAATTGTTACAGAAGACGCTAGCTTTGATTTGTTTCAAAATTTAAGCAAGCTTGAGAAACAATATGGGGAAACCTTAACGAGATGTCATCGAAATTGTCTGGTCAATCTTGAACGAGTAAAATCCATGGAACTCCAGTCAAAGACTCTTTTTCTTGGAGAAGAAGGTCGATATGCCGTTCAGTATTCCAGACGTCGCTATAGAGAAATTCGCCAAAAATGGTTGAAATAAGGAGAGTAAGAAGATGAGAATATTTGTTTTAGAAGATGATTTTTCCCAACAAGCCAGAATTGAAAAGACGATTGAAAAACTTTTGAAAAAACAGAGTATCACTCCCAGTTCTTTTGAAGTCTTTGGGAAACCAGACCAACTGCTGGCAGAGGTGCATGAGAAGGGTGCGCATCAGCTTTTCTTTTTGGACATTGAGATTCGAAACGAAGAGATGAAGGGGCTAGAAGTGGCTAGAAAGATTCGGGATCGGGATCCTTATGCCCTGATCGTCTTTGTGACGACTCACTCGGAGTTTATGCCCCTGTCCTTTCGCTACCAAGTGTCAGCTTTGGACTACATTGATAAGGCCTTGTCGGCAGAGGAGTTTGAATCTCGTATCGAGACAGCCCTCCTCTATGCCAATAGTCAAGATAGTAAAAGTCTGGCGGAAGATTGCTTTTACTTTAAATCAAAATTTGCCCAATTCCAGTATCCTTTTAAAGAGGTTTATTATCTTGAAACGTCGCCCAGAGCCCATCGTGTTATTCTCTATACCAAGACAGACAGACTGGAATTTACAGCGAGTTTAGAGGAGGTTTTCAAGCAGGAACCTCGTCTCTTGCAGTGCCATCGCTCTTTTCTCATCAATCCTGCCAATGTGGTTCGTTTGGATAAGAAAGAAAAACTGCTTTACTTTCCCAATGGTGGAAGCTGTCTGATCGCGCGTTATAAGGTCAGGGAAGTGTCTGAAGCTATCAATAACTTGCATTGAGTTAGGAGAACTTATGTATAATATTTGGATTATATTGTATACACTTGTTACTCAGGGACTAGAAATTGTCATTTTTTTTAAGGTGGATGGAATTGGTCTCACTTTTGAGAGAATTTTTAAGGCTTTTCTTTTTAAGATACTATTGGCCTTTGTTTTTGTAATGATTAGCTATATAGTAGGAAATACTTACCTATCTTATTTTATGGAACCCTTGTACGGCATCGGCTTATCTTTCTTATTGTTAAGGGGGTTTCCTAAAAAACTCCTTGTCTTTTATGGTCTCTTTCCAATGATATTGGTGAATCTCTTTTATAGAGGTGTTTCTTATTTTGTGCTTCCATTTTTGGGACAAGGGCAAGTACATGCTGACTACTCATTTACTTGGTTATGTATAATAATTTTCAATTTCTTCATTTCTCTAGCTTTTTTGAAATGGTTGAACTATGATTTTACTAGTTTGAGAAGGGAGATTCTAGATAAAGATTTTCAAAAGTCCCTGACTAAGATTAACTGGATAATGGGGGCCTACTATCTAGTCATGGAAACTCTGTCTTTCTTTGAATATGAACAAAGCATTCAATCAAAGACTGTTCGTCATCTCATCCTAGTGTTTTACCTGCTCTTTTTTATGGGAATTATCAAGAAATTGGATACCTATTTGAAGGACAAACTCCATGAGAGACTGAACCAAGAGCAGGCCTTGCGTTACAGAGATATGGAGCGGTATAGTCGGCATATAGAGGAGCTTTACAAGGAAGTACGGAGCTTTCGCCATGATTATACCAATCTCTTGACTAGCTTACGTCTGGGCATTGAAGAGGAGGATATGGAGCAGATAAAAGAGGTTTACGACTCCGTCTTGAAGGACTCTAGCCAAAAATTGCAGGACAATAAATATGACCTTGGCAGATTGGTGAATATTCGTGACCGTGCCCTTAAAAGTCTCCTAGCAGGCAAATTTCTAAAAGCCAGAGAAAGGGATATTGTCTTTAATGTCGAAGTTCCTGAGGAGATTCAAGTCGAGAGTATGAGCCTGCTTGATTTTCTGACTATTGTGTCTATCCTATGTGACAATGCCATTGAAGCTAGTGCAGAGGCCAGTCAACCTCGTGTCTCAATCGCCTTTATAAAAAATGGAGCACAGGAAACCTTTATCGTTGAAAACTCCATCAAAGAAGAGGGGATAGATGTTTCTGAAATCTTCTCTTTTGGAGTTAGTTCTAAAGGGGAGGACCGAGGTGTTGGTCTCTATACCGTCATGAAGATTGTGGAAAGTTATCCCAATGCCAGTCTCAATACCACCTGTCAAGATCAAGTCTTTCGTCAGGTTTTGGCGGTTCATTTGCTGTCAAGTTCTGATTAGAGAATGTGTGAACAAGAGGACATAGGCATTTTAGGTTGAAAAACACTGCAACGATTTGTCTTTATCCAGCCTGACTTTTTATAATATTCGAGGAAAAATAAATGAACCAGAAATCTTATTTTATAGCTTGTTCTGTACTAATCATCCTATCCAATCTTCTCATGTTTTCTCTAGTCAACGAGGAAGAAGGTACAGGAGCTAATCTGATTATAATTGTTGCAACCTGTGTCTTGCTACCAGCCTTTTTACATGCAGTTGAAAATCAGCAGACATCATTGGTTAGGGCAGAATCCTTGCTCCTCATTCAGATGGCAGTGATATCCTTAGTCCGTCTCATCAGCCGAATAGAGAGGACACCTGAAATCTTACATACAGGCGTCACCCTTCTAGTTTTAGCAAGCTGGGTAGCCTTTATCGTCCTAGCTATCATGAGAATGTATCAGAAAAAAGGGAAGTAAGGATGAGAGCATTTTGATTGGTTATGGTTTATTAGGGCAAGCATATTTTTGGTGCTTGCTTTTTTTCTACAATTTAAGAAGTTTCGATGACCATTCATGATTTGGGGGAATTTGTAAGCTTAAATAAGGTAAGATAAAACTCACAAATGTAAATGGGTATTTTTATGAAGATCATATTCTATATTATTCTCTTCGCTTTTCAAACCTATCTTATTTATCTATCTTTAAGTATCTCTGATAAAAAACAAAGGACCATTGAATTAACATCATTGAATTGTTTTATCATATTATTTTTAATCTATGATAAATTAATTTTTCTTTTTATTGCTTATATTTTTTTGATAATTTTTATATTAAACTTGTTCCGTGACTGAAAAGTGATATATTATGTGAATATAAAAACAATGTTACAGTTGGCTATTAAAGGTGCTCAAATATTTGAAATTGTAGGTAGAGGGGCTGTATTTGGTGGTAATTATGGATTTTAAAAGTTTTATCATTGGTTTAGTAATTGGTATATTTGGTCGTTATATGGATGATTTAATTAGAAAAATATTTTCAAAATCTCCGAAAAAGAATACGGATAGTACCGCCTAAAAAATTTTCTCCCCTTTATTTGCTAGCTTAATCTACAGGGGAGTTTCTTTAATATTGCTTCGCTTGTCACAATGATATGTGATAGCAGGATAAAAATCTACAAATTAAGTTGGTATCAATATGGTGTAAAGGGCAAGCATATTTTCCGTGCTTGCTTTTTTTCTACAATTAAGGAGGTTTTGATGACCATTTATGATTTGAGTGGTCCAAGGTCAAAATGAGTGCTATACTGGCAGTGTAAAGATTCTTGCTCAACAAATATTTAGGAGGAAGTCTTATGAAGAAAAAAATACTTGTCATTTTCATCTTGTATCTAATCATGTCTCCGCTTGGGGAGAGTAATTGGTATCATTTATTTTATACCATAGCCTATCTGATTGCAGTTATAATCTATTTTGCTTTAATGAAAAAGAAAGGAGCAAAGAAATGAAAACTTTTCTTGCTAAAAAACGGAACATCTTCCTTGCGAGATTGTTCCTAGGTCAGTTGCCCTTGCTTGTCTCTGCTTATCTATTTCTATCACGTCAGTTTTTACATTTTTCCTTAGTTTTCCAATTTCTTTTAGTGATTATTAACTTGGCTTCTATTTTGGTCACTGTTTATCTCACTAGGGAGATGAGAATAAGAGAGTTTGAAGATGATGATTTGGTCAATCCTAGAACCAATCAACTTATGTTTATCGGTTTGACAGGCTTTATGTCGATTATCGGTTTGTATAGAGGTATGACAGCAGCCGAATCTTATCAGCAACTGATTGGCTATATTGGTGCCGTTCTATGCTTGCTTATCATGCTTTTGCTCATTTGGGGTTTGAAGTATTATAAAAAGTAAGATAAAAAAGATTTACAGGCAGTATATTCAGACTACGGGATTTTTTCAAGAGGGGTTCTTGCAATTTAAGATGTCTCGATGACAATTCAAGATTTGGATGAAAAAAACTAAAAAACAGTACTATACTAAAAATTGCAAGGATACCAATGCTAAATAGAAATAAAGGAGTGATTCCTATGGTGAAAAAAATAGTTACGATTCTTGTGTTGTATATAATCATGCAAACCTGTCTTTATCCACTTAGGGGAAATGAGTGGTATTATGTAATGAATGCACTAGCATACTTTGCTTCGGTTTATATCTTCATTCAGTTCAATAAAAAAATGGAGAAAAAACTACTTTGAATCTTGTTTAAAAGAGAATTTTTATGGCTTTAGAATAGATCATCTAAATAGGCTGGATGATTTTAAAATAATATCTGCATTTTGATGACGATAATAGGAGAGAGGTTGTATTTATGACTATTTTTAACAAATGTCATGCTGTGTTTGTTGGATTTTTAGCCTTTATAATAGTTACTACAGTAGGCTATACCATCAATCAAGGGGATTTTTTTCAAAACGAGTACCTATTTATTATCGCAAAGACTTTCTGGATTTCACTGAGTGTCGCCTATGCGAAGTGGTTTGATATGATTTCGCTTAGAAGTTTAACGAAGAAAGAAATTCTACTTTTTATTGGAAGCTTTCTTATTTGTGTGCTGGTAAATATAGGTTATTATAGTTTTTTTACAGTCTCTTCTGGTGCTGGATATCAACACCTTGAGGCTACTAGTACAGGAATTTCCTTATCCTTTATTGCAAGCGTGACAGTTTTTGGGCCTATTTTGGAGGAATTTGTTTTCAGAGGTATCCTTCAAGGTGCGGTTTTTGATAATTCTTGGTTGGGGCTTGTACTGACTGCCTCTCTCTTCTCTTTCCTGCATGCTCCTTATGATGTTCCTTCGTTTATCTATTATCTATTTGGAGGTTTCATGCTGGGCTTTGCTTATAAGAAGATTCAAAATCTATCGGTACCTATTTTAGTCCATATCTGTTACAATTGTTTATCATTCTTCTAGTAGTTGACAGTGCTTAAATTTATAAAGGAATATAGAGGACGGTCAGTTAGTGCCATAGCGACTAGGGAACTAACCTGGTATATGTGAAATCAATAGATGGAGGAATCATATGAAAAAGTATGTGTATTTTTTAGATTGCTTTGCCCGAGTTGTAGTGATATTGATATCGCTTGTTCTTTGTATAAGAGTACTCATGATTTCTAATGAACTCTGGAGAAATGTTCTTGTACTGGTAAGTACTCCTGTTACGATCTATAGTCTGGTAAGACATAGGCCAGGTAAGAAGAACATAAAAATCCCGCAAGAGTCCTGAAAGATTAAAAAGATGCAAGCAAAATATAAAAATCAAATAGTAGAAGTTTGGGAAATTGGTAAAGACACTCCTAAACCAAGTTGGGTAGAAGACGCCTTTCAAAAGAATTACATAGTATGGCTAGACAATCATGTCCGAATTTTAATGGCAGGACTTCAGTCTTCTCTTGTAACCAATCTCAAAATCGGGCTAGTCGGAACGGCAGGAGGAGGTTTTGCTGGTTATAGTATGTATGTCCTTGGCTATCCAGGAGATTATCTTGACCTCACAAATCATAGAGTGGTATCTGCCAATGCTTTTCATCGAGACTATCAAGTTTTATAAAATGATCGTGTGGGAAAAGGATGATTGTCCTATTGAAAAGACTTGGCTACAACTAGACGGAAAACGAGTGACTAGCTAGGTACAGTTTCGAACAGTAACAAAATTAGACTACGGTGGAGAAGTATTAGCTTGTCAAAGGTTTAGTGAGAACTACAGAGACTGAATGTGGAGAATTAAATGATAATTGGTGGCAGTTACGATAGCAAAGCTATGAAGGAGCTTCTATGAAAAAATATTCTATTCTTTTCAAAACGAGTGCAGTCCTTTCTTATTTATTTTTGTTTTTCGGATTGTTTTGGACTACCCAATTTTGGAGAAATTATTGGGAGTTTTCATCTTGGGTAGGAAATGTTATCTGGATTCGAAACATCATCAGTGTTCTCTTTATCGGCCTGATGGTTTGGATTTTGATCAGGTCGGGTCATGCTTATCTCTTTTGTATCCCTAGGAAAAAGTGGTTGAGCTATTCTGTTCTGACGGTGTTAGCAGCTGTCGTGCTTATCTGCTTTAACTATCTGACAGCTAAACACGTTCAGGGGACAAACGAAAGTTGGAATTTGTTTATTGTCTATAGTGAGACGAATTTTGCAGAGTTCGGTGTTTACCTAACCTTAATCGTACTAGGACCTCTGATGGAAGAATTGGTATGTAGGGGACTGCTTCAACATGCCTTCTTTAAGAATTCAAGATGGGGACTGGATATTCTATTTCCGTCGATTTTGTTCGCCTTACCTCATTTTTCAAGTTTTCCTAGTCTACTAGACCTTCTGGTTTATACAGCAGTTGGGTGTATATTTGGTGGTTTGACACGCTATACCAAGACTATCTATCCTTCTTATACGATTCATATTGTTAATAATATCATCGCAAACTTACCATTTATCATGACTTTTTTGCATAGGGTATTTACATGATGAGAACCAGTTGCAAGCTTGAATTATCAGATTAAGCACAGATTTTTCCTTACAATTTACTGATTAAAAATTTGAAAAACCAAGGCTAGGTAGATCTCTCTGCTTGGCTTTTTCTTTTAACAAGATTGGATAAAGGGCTTTTATTTGAGAATCAGGTCTGGACTGGTTGACGAATAGGCTAAAAACTAGTAGAATAGTAAGGAAACTTTATACGGAGGAAAGAAATGGACTTGGGTGATATTGAGCTAACGCTGACCCCTATACCTGGGAAAAGCGGAAAAGCTTATATGGGAAGCTACCCTGATGGGAAGCGCGTCTTTATTAAAATGAACACCTCTCCAATCCTACCTGGTTTAGCCAAGGAACAAATCGCTCCTCAATTATTATGGACTCGCCGTTTATCGGATGGGCGTGATATGTGTGCCCAAGAATGGTTGAATGGTAAAATTTTGACCCCTTATGATATGAATCGCAAGCAGATTATCAATATTTTGAGTCGTTTGCATCGTTCGCGTCCTTTGATGACGCAATTGACTCGTTTGGGCTATTCTTTAGAAACACCTTTAGACTTGCTTCAGGCTTGGTTAAAAGATGCTCCAGAATCCTTGAAGAACAATCAATATCTAAGAATGGTAGTAGAGGATTTGCGAGGAAGTTTGCCAAACTTTAGGGAAGATTATGCAACGATCGTTCATGGAGATGTACGACATAGTAATTGGATTGAGACAGAGAGCGGTCTTATTTATTTAGTGGATTGGGATTCCGTTCGTTTAACGGATCGCATGTTTGATGTGGCGCATATGCTATGTCACTATATTCCAGACTATCAGTGGAAAGAGTGGTTGACTTATTACGGTTACAAATACAACCAAACAGTCATCAGCAAACTATTTTGGTATGCTCAGTTATCCTTCTTGAGCCAGATTGCCAAATATTATACAAATGAAGATCTAGAAAATGTCAATCGGGAGATTTATGCCTTGCGCATCTTCCGTGACAAGTATGGAAAGAAGAGATGAGAGTTAGAAATCGTAAAGGGGCAACAGAATTACTAGAGGCTAATCCTCAGTATGTTGTCTTAAATCCTTTAGAAGCCAAAGGAAAATGGCGAGACCTCTTTGGAAATGACAATCCTATCCATGTTGAGGTTGGTAGTGGTAAGGGAGCCTTTGTGTCAGGTATGGCCAAGCAAAACCCTAATATCAACTATATTGGGATTGATATTCAAAAGTCTGTTTTGAGTTATGCCTTGGACAAGGTATTGGAAGTTGCTGTACCCAATATTAAGTTGTTGTGGGTTGATGGTTCTGATTTGACCGACTACTTTGAAGATGGTGAGATTGATCGCTTGTACCTAAACTTTTCAGATCCGTGGCCTAAAAAGCGCCATGAAAAGCGTCGTCTAACCTATAAGAGTTTCTTAGATACCTTCAAGCGTATCTTGCCTGAACACGGTGAGATTCATTTCAAGACAGATAACCGTGGCTTGTTTGAATATAGCCTAGTGAGTTTTTCTCAATATGGCATGAAGCTCAACGGAGTTTGGTTGGACTTGCATGCCAGCGACTTTGAAGGCAATGTCATGACAGAATATGAAGAAAAATTCTCAAGTAAGGGTCAGGTTATCTATCGAGTTGAGGCAGAATTTTAAGAAAAAGCTTAAAATCAAGCCTTCTGAGTGCTTATACTTTACATAAGTAGTCAAAAGTGCTATACTGTAAGTAAGAATATGAGAAAGTGAGGCGGGGAAATATCTTCGCCTCTTGCTTATGAGGAGGTGGACGCAATCGCAACTATCGTAGAATTAGTCAGAGAAGTCGTAGAACCGGTCATTGAAGCTCCCTTTGAACTCGTGGATATCGAGTACGGAAAGATTGGCAGTGACATGATTCTTAGTATTTTTGTAGATAAACCAGAGGGAATTACCTTGAACGACACAGCGGACTTGACAGAGATTATCAGTCCTGTCCTAGATACTATCAAGCCAGATCCCTTCCCAGAACAATATTTCCTAGAAATCACCAGTCCAGGCTTGGAGCGTCCTTTGAAAACCAAGGAAGCAGTCGCTGGAGCGGTTGGGAAATATATCCATGTTGGACTTTACCAAGCCATCGATAAGCAAAAGGTCTTTGAAGGAACCTTGCTAGCCTTCGAAGAGGATGAGTTGACTATGGAATATATGGACAAGACACGTAAGAAAACGGTCCAAATCCCATACAGTTTGGTGTCAAAAGCACGTTTAGCAGTAAAATTATAGTAAAAGAAAGGAAGCTTTTGAAGATTCAAAAGTGAATAGAAGATGAGTAAAGAAATGCTAGAGGCCTTCCGCATTTTGGAAGAAGACAAGGGAATCAAAAAAGAAGACATCATTGATGCAGTGGTGGAATCACTTCGTTCAGCCTATCGCAGACGCTATGGTCAATCAGACAGTGTAGCCATTGATTTCAACGAAAAGACAGGTGACTTTACAGTTTATACTGTTCGTGAAGTAGTTGATGAAGTATTTGATAGCCGTTTGGAAATCAGCTTAAAAGATGCTCTTGCCATTAACTCAGCTTACGAGCTTGGGGACAAGATTAAATTTGAAGAAGCACCAGGTGAGTTTGGTCGTGTAGCAGCTCAATCTGCCAAACAAACCATCATGGAAAAAATGCGCAAGCAAACACGTGCCATTACCTACAATACTTACAAAGAGCATGAGCAAGAAATCATGTCTGGTACGGTGGAACGTTTTGACAATCGCTTTATCTATGTCAACCTTGGCAGCATCGAAGCACAATTGTCAAAACAAGACCAAATCCCTGGGGAAGTCTTTGCTTCTCATGATCGTATCGAAGTTTATGTCTACAAGGTTGAAGACAATCCTCGTGGTGTGAACGTATTTGTGAGCCGTAGCCATCCAGAAATGATTAAACGTTTGATGGAACAAGAAATTCCTGAGGTCTATGACGGAACTGTTGAAATCATGAGTGTTGCTCGTGAAGCAGGTGACCGTACCAAGGTTGCTGTTCGTAGCCACAATCCAAACGTGGATGCGATCGGGACAATCGTCGGACGTGGTGGTGCTAACATCAAGAAGATTACTAGCAAATTCCACCCAGCTCGCTACGATGCTAAGAGCGATCGTATGGTTCCAATCGAAGAAAACATCGACGTTATCGAATGGGTAGCAGATCCAGCTGAATTTATCTACAACGCTATCGCTCCTGCTGAAGTTGACCAAGTTATCTTTGATGAAAACGACAGCAAACGTGCCTTGGTCGTTGTGCCAGATAACAAGCTTTCTCTTGCGATCGGTCGTCGTGGACAAAACGTTCGTTTGGCAGCTCATTTGACTGGCTACCGTATCGATATCAAGTCTGCAAGTGAGTTTGAAGCCATGGAAGCAGCAGAACAAGCTGACCAGGTAGAAACAGACGAATTGGTCGAAGAATAAGAGCTGATCAGAGGAGGGGAAGATGAAAACTAGAAAAATCCCTTTGCGCAAGTCTGTGGTTTCCAATGAAGTGATTGATAAACGCGATTTACTTCGTATTGTCAAGAACAAAGAAGGACAGGTCTTTATCGACCCGACAGGCAAGGCTAATGGTCGCGGCGCTTATATCAAGCTAGACAATGCAGAAGCCCTTGAGGCCAAAAAGAAAAAAGTCTTTAACCGTAGCTTTAGTATGGAAGTTGAAGAAAGCTTTTATGACGAGTTGATTGCTTATGTCGATCACAAAGTGAAAAGAAGAGAGTTAGGACTTGAATAAGCAAAAAATTATCAATCTCTTGGGTCTTGCTCAGCGAGCAGGGAAAATCATCTCGGGTGAGGAAATGGTAGTCAAAGCCATCCAAGACCAGAAAGTAAAGCTGGTATTTCTCGCTCATGATGCCGCTCCCAACCTGACCAAGAAGATTCAGGATAAAAGTAATTATTATCAAGTAGAAGTTATTACCGTGTTTTCAACACTGGAATTAAGCATAGCAGTCGGAAAATCAAGAAAAGTCTTGGCTGTGACAGATGCTGGATTTACAAAGAAAATGAGGTCTCTTATGGAATAGAAGAGGAGGACATGATTTGTCTAAGAAAAGATTGTACGAAATCGCAAAAGAACTTGGAAAAGAAAGTAAGGAAGTTGTAGCGCGTGCAAAAGAGTTGGGCTTGGATGTGAAAAGCCACTCATCAAGTGTGGAGGAAGCAGCTGCTTCAAAAATTGTAGCAAGTTTTAAACCTGCTCCTGCTCCAAAGCCAGTTGTCACTAAGGAAGAGGCAAAACCAGCAGCAACTGTTGCCCCTAAAGAAGAAAAAGTGGCACCAGCAAAACCGCAGAGTCGAAACTTTAAGGCTGAGCGTGAAGCACGTGCAAAAGAGCAGGCTGAACGACGCAAGCAAAATAAGGGTAATAACCGTGACCATCAACAAAATGGGAATCGTCAAAAAAATGATAACCGTAACGGTGGTAAACAAGGTCAAGGTAATCGCGACAACCGTCGATTCAATGATCAAGGTAAAAAACAACAAGGTCAGCAAAATCGTGGGAATGATCGCCGTCAGCAAGAGGACAAACGTCCAAATCAGGCTGGCCCACGCATTGACTTCAAAGCCCGTGCAGCTGCTCTAAAAGCAGAGCAAAATGCAGAATATGCTCGTTCAAGTGAGGAACGCTTCAAGCAGTCTCAAGCTGCCAAAGAAGCCTTGGCTCAAGCAAACAAACGCAAGGAACCTGAGGAAATCTTTGAAGAAGCTGCTAAATTGGCTGAACAAGTACAGCAAGTTCAACCAGTGGTTGAAGTAGCTCCTGCAGCTAAAGAACCTGTAGTGGATACACGTCGTAAGAAACAAGCCCGACCAGACAAAGATCGTGATGATTACGATCACGAAGAAGATGGTCCTAGAAAACAACAAAAGAATCGAAGTAGTCAAAATCAAGTGAGAAATCAAAGAAATAGTAACTGGAACAATAACAAAAAGAATAAAAAAGGCAATAAGCAAAACAACCGTAGTCAGGCACCAAAACCTGTTACAGAGCGTAAGTTCCATGAATTGCCAACAGAATTTGAATATACAGATGGTATGACCGTCGCGGAAATCGCAAAACGTATCAAACGCGAACCAGCTGAGATTGTTAAGAAACTCTTCATGATGGGTGTGATGGCGACACAAAACCAGTCCTTGGACGGTGAAACAATCGAACTCCTCATGGTAGATTACGGTATTGAAGCTAAACAAAAGGTTGAAGTGGACAATGCTGATATTGAACGTTTCTTTGCTGAAGATGGTTATCTCAATGAAGATGAACTTGTAGAGCGTCCACCAGTTGTTACCATCATGGGACACGTTGACCATGGTAAAACAACCCTTTTGGATACCCTTCGTAATTCTCGTGTTGCTACGGGAGAAGCCGGTGGTATCACTCAGCATATCGGTGCTTATCAGATCGAAGAAAATGGTAAGAAGATTACCTTC
Source organism: Streptococcus fermentans (assembly GCF_040888305.1). Classification (NCBI taxonomy): domain Bacteria; kingdom Bacillati; phylum Bacillota; class Bacilli; order Lactobacillales; family Streptococcaceae; genus Streptococcus; species Streptococcus fermentans. Next base: position 40,265 of record NZ_JBFNFG010000006.1, read on the forward strand.
CTTGATACACCAGGACACGCGGCCTTTACTTCTATGCGTGCGCGTGGTGCTTCTGTTACCGATATTACCATCTTGGTCGTAGCGGCAGATGACGGGGTAATGCCTCAGACTATCGAAGCCATCAACCACTCAAAAGCGGCTAATGTTCCAATCATCGTAGCTATCAACAAAATCGATAAACCAGGTGCTAACCCAGAACGTGTGATCGGTGAATTGGCTGAACATGGTGTTATGTCAACAGCTTGGGGTGGAGATTCTGAGTTCGTAGAAATCTCAGCCAAGTTCAACCAAAATATCGATGAACTCTTGGAAACTGTTCTACTTGTGGCTGAAATTCAAGAGCTCAAAGCTGATCCAACAGTTCGTGCCATCGGTACTGTTATCGAAGCTCGTTTGGATAAAGGAAAAGGTGCGGTCGCAACCCTTCTTGTTCAACAAGGTACTTTGAATGTCCAAGATCCAATCGTTGTCGGAAATACTTTTGGACGTGTCCGTGCTATGACCAACGACCTCGGACGTCGTGTTAAGGTTGCAGGCCCATCAACACCAGTATCGATCACAGGTTTGAACGAAGCGCCAATGGCAGGTGACCACTTTGCCGTTTACGAAGATGAAAAATCTGCCCGTGCAGCTGGTGAAGAACGTGCTAAACGTGCTCTTATGAAGCAACGTCAAGCTACTCAACGTGTCAGCCTTGAAAACCTCTTTGATACCCTTAAAGCAGGAGAACTCAAGTCTGTTAACGTCATCATCAAAGCCGACGTACAAGGTTCTGTTGAAGCTCTCTCTGCATCACTTCAAAAGATTGATGTGGAAGGTGTTAAAGTAACTATTGTTCACTCAGCAGTAGGTGCTATCAATGAATCTGATGTGACTCTTGCCGAAGCTTCAAATGCCTTTATCGTTGGTTTCAACGTACGCCCTACACCACAAGCTCGTCAACAAGCAGAAGCTGACGATGTAGAAATCCGTCTCCACAGCATCATCTACAAGGTTATCGAAGAGATGGAAGAAGCCATGAAAGGGATGCTTGACCCAGAATTTAAAGAAAAAGTTATTGGTGAAGCGATCATCCGCGAAACCTTCAAGGTATCTAAAGTGGGAACAATCGGTGGATTTATGGTTACCAGCGGTAAAGTTACCCGTGATTCTAAAGTCCGTGTTATCCGTGACGGTGTCGTTATTTACGATGGTGCCCTAGCTAGCTTGAAACACTATAAAGATGACGTTAAAGAAGTTACAAACGGCCGTGAAGGTGGTCTCATGATTGACGGCTACAATGATATCAAGATGGATGATGTGATTGAAGCTTATATCATGGAAGAAATCAAGAGATAATAGAGAAACGATAGCCGATTTGACTCGTCGTCAACAACGCCTTGATGAACCCTTAGTTCTATCTATGGCTTGTTTCCTAGATTCAAATGGCTCTAGTTCCTCTATCTACTAGACAAAGCTAGGTCTGCTGGCCTAGCTTTTGGTTCAATTGAGAGAAAGGAAAAAGCATGGCAAATCATTTCCGTACTGACCGTGTGGGCATGGAAATCAAGCGCGAAGTCAATGAGATTTTGCAAAAGAAAGTCCGCGATCCGCGTGTCCAAGGTGTGACTATCACTGATGTTCAGATGCTAGGTGATTTATCAATGGCCAAGGTTTACTACACTATTTTGAGTAATCTTGCCTCAGATAATCAAAAAGCTCAAGTCGGGCTTGAAAAAGCAACCGGAACTATCAAACGTGAACTTGGTCGCAATTTGAAATTGTACAAAATTCCAGATTTGACCTTCGTCAAAGACGAATCCATCGAATATGGAAACAAGATTGACGAGATGCTACGCAATCTGGATAAAAATTAATACTCTTCGAAAATCTCTTCAAACAACGTCAGCGTCGCCTTACCGTAGGTATGGTTACTGACTTCGTCAGTTCTATCCACAACCTCAAAACACTGTTTTGAGCAACCTACGGCTAGCTTCCTAGTTTGTTCTTTGATTTTCATTGAGTATAAGAAAGAGGGGAAACCCTCTTTTTTTGTGTCTATAAGTAGGTCATTGTCTAGTCAGATTAGATGAGTAGAAATCAATAAAATAAATCTTGAAAATATCATTTATTCCATAAATATGATAAGATAAAGCTTGATACGAATGAAAAACGGAGATAGAGATGGCTAAAGAAGATGTGGCGATGCAAGTGTTGCAACAGGTAGTAAAACTTCCTGTCGTCAAAGTGAACCGGTCAAAATTTTTAATGGATAAATTCTCTAAGAAAGTGGCTTCAAAGGATATTCCTAGATTATTGGAAGAAGGGCCGACAGCTTTATTACCTCAGGAAACCTTAGATCGAGTGGCCAATGCCTGTATTAAAGATAATGTTTTACTGGCAAGTGGGACATCTGTTTTGGCAGGTTTACCTGGAGGTATTGCCATGGCAGTTACCATTCCGACAGATGTAGCCCAGTTTTACGCATTTTCATTAAAACTAGCCCAGGAGCTAGGCTATATTTACGGCTATGATGATCTCTGGGCTTCGCGAAATGAGCTGAGCGAAGAAGCTAAAAATACCCTTTTGCTCTATCTGGGAGTGATGTTGGGAGTAAATGGTGCGGGCGCTCTACTTCGTTCTGGTGGTGTTACAGTTGCTAAGCAAGTGATGAAAATTGTAAACAAAAAGGCTTTGACAAAGACTCTTTGGTATCCAATTTTGGAAAAAGTTCTGAAAATCTTTGGAGTGAATCTGACCAAGGGAGGATTGGCTAAGGGGATGGGAAAAGTTATTCCTATCTTAGGTGGAGTCCTATCAGGTGGCTTAACTTTTGCGACCATGAAACCCATGGGAGAAAGATTGCAAAAAGAATTGTCCAAATTGATTAACTACGATGAAGCACAATATCAAAGAGATGTTGCCACTATCCAAAAAGAGGTTGAAATCATCGAAGGAGAATGACATGGGGATCATAACAGTACTGGCCAAAACCTACGGTAATTATCTTCTTACAAGGCAAGCTTTAAAAGTTGCAGAAACCATAAAAAAAGATGAAAACACAGTAGTTAGTTTGGCGAAATTAGTTCTCGTAGATAAGCTTATGGATACAGCCACTTGGTTGATGAAGCCGGAGGATAAAGAATGAAATCTTTTTGGAGGTTCTTTACTCTTCTTTTTATAACACCAATTGTTGGTTTGATAAAAATTCTCTGGTTTCTAATCTCTTTCGCCTTCCAATTACTGTTCTATAAGATTCTTTTCAAGATCATAGATTGGTTTTTCAAACTTCTCTGATGATCATGGTAAGGATAAGACTTTGAGGTTTTACTAGGAAGAGTCTATATAATTAGAAATAATGAAGTGATACGAAATAAACTAGCAAGTCTTCTACTGCTAGTTTTTTAATCTTTGCCCTTGTGGTATAATAAAAAAGAAAAAACTGTTAGAGAAAATGATGGAGGTTATGATGGACAATATCATTGATGTATCTATTCCTGTTGCTGAAGTGGTGGACAAGCATCCAGAAGTTTTGGATATCCTAGTAGAACTTGGTTTTAAACCTCTTGCAAATCCCTTGATGCGAAATACAGTCGGACGAAAAGTATCGCTCAAACAGGGGTCTAAGCTGGAGGGAACTCCTATGGACAAGATTGTACGCACACTGGAAGCAAATGGTTACGAAGTGATTGGATTAGACTAATGGCAGATGAACGAATTCATGTCCTACGGGATATTTTATTAGAATTACATAATGGAGCCTCCCCTGAATCCGTTCAGGAGCGCTTTGATGCAACCTTTACAGGTGTATCTGCTATTGAGATTTCCCTTATGGAGCACGAGTTGATGAACTCTGACTCAGGCGTAACCTTTGAAGATGTCATGGAGCTCTGTGATGTCCATGCCAATCTTTTTAAAAATGCTGTTAAGGGCGTAGAAGTTGAAGATACCGAGCATCCAGGTCATCCTGTCCGTGTTTTTAAAGATGAAAATCTAGCCCTTCGTGCTGCCTTGATTCGTGTTCGTAGATTATTAGATACATATGAGTCTATGGAAGACGAGGAAATGCTTGCGGAGATGCGTAAGGGTTTGGTTCGGCAGATGGGACTTGTAGGTCAATTTGACCGTCACTACCAGCGCAAGGAAGAGCTCTTCTTTCCTATTATGGAGCGTTACGGACATGATTCGCCACCAAAAGTTATGTGGGGAGTGGATGACCAGATCAGGGAACTCTTTCAAACAGCTTTAGCGTCAACCAAGTCATTGCCAGAAGTGTCCATTAGCATTGTAAAGGAAACTTTTGAAGCTTTTGCGACTGAATTTGAGAGTATGATTTTCAAGGAAGAATCTATCCTCCTCATGATTCTACTAGAATCCTTTACCCAGGATGATTGGATTCAGATTGCTGAGGAAAGTGATGCTTATGGCTATGCTATCATCCGACCATCTGAGAAATGGGTACCTGAACGTAAAAGCTTTGGTGAGAAGAAAAGTGTAGAAGAACCAAGTCAGCCAGAAACTGTAGAAGGCCAAGTTCAGAAGGTTATCGATACGCCAGAAGGGCAGTTTACCATCACTTTTACACCTAAGGAAAAGGAAACGGTGCTAGATCGCAATAGCCAACAGGCCTTTGGCAATGGCTATCTCTCAGTTGAGCAGGCAAATCTTATCCTTAATCACCTGCCTATGGAGATTACCTTTGTTAATAAGGATGATATCTTCCAGTATTATAATAACAATACACCAGCGGATGAGATGATTTTCAAGCGGACACCGTCTCAAGTCGGGCGCAATGTTGAACTATGTCATCCGCCCAAGTACCTTGATAAGGTAAAGACCATTATGAAAGGTCTTCGTGACGGGGTCAAGGACAAGTACGAGATGTGGTTCAATTCCGAGTCACGAGGTAAGTTTGTCCATATCACCTATGCTGCAGTACACGATGAAAATGGAGAATTTCAAGGTGTATTGGAGTATGTTCAGGATATCCAGCCTTACCGTGAGATTGATACAGACTATTTCCGTGGATTAGAATAAGGAGAAAAAATGAGTTACGAACAAGAATTTATGAAGGAATTTGAAGCCTGGGTCAATACCCAGATCATGATTAATGATATGGCGCTCAAGGAAAGCCAAAAAGTCTATGAAGAAGACCAAGATGAGCGTGCTAAAGATGCCATGATTCGCTATGAAAGCCGCTTGGATGCCTACCAGTTCTTGCTAGGCAAATTTGAAAATTTTAAGGCAGGCAAGGATTTCCATGATTTACCAGAAGGTTTATTTGGTGAGAGAAACTATTAAGTTTTCAATATTGGTAAAGGGGAGTGGGACTCCCTTTTTCATTGTTCCTTGAGCCTTTTTGTGTTACAATGTTAGCATGAAAACGAAAAATATTATTAAAACAGGTTTAGTCGTGGTAGGGCTTGGAGCTCTTGCTTTTGGTGCTAAGAAAGTCGCTGATGATCACAAACTCATGAAGAACCAGGAAGAGTTGACAGCTATTGTGCGAGACTACTTTTCAGAAATGGGTGAGATTGGAACTCTCTATGTCCAAGTGTACGAAAGTAGCTTAGAACGTCTTGTTGGTGGTGTTATTTTTGAAGATGGTCGTCACTATACCTTTGTCTACGAAGATGAAGATCTCATCTACGAGGAGGAAGTCTTATGATTTCTCCTAAGAGTATAGAAGAATTAGCAAATCTAGTAGAACAGGATGGCAAGAAGGTCCTCCTTTTTGTTGCGGATTGGTGTGGCGATTGTCGCTATATCTATCCAGCTCTGCCAGAGATTGAAGAGACCAATCCAGAGTTTACCTTTATACGAGTAGACCGTGATGAGTACATGGACTTAGCCAAACTTTGGGATGTTTACGGAATTCCAAGTCTTGTTGTTTTAGACAAGGACAAGGAGATTGGACGCTTTGTCAATCGTGACCGTAAAACCAAGGCACAAATTAACGACTTTTTAGCAGGATTAAAATAGGAGAAAAGAAAGAATGATTTTTACATATAACAAAGAACATGTCGGTGATGTCCTTATGGTCATCGTGAAAAACAGTGGCGATGCTAAACTAGATGTTGAACGTAAAGGCAATGTGGCGCGTGTTTTCCTGAAGGAAACAGGTGAAACTGTTGCTTGGAATATTTTTGAAGTTTCTAGCTTATTCGAAATTGAGGAACGTGGCCAAGTATTCTTGACAGACGACCAAGTAGCTCGTTTGAACCAAGAATTGCAAGCTCAAGATTTTACCGAAGAGATTATCAATGACAAGGAACCGAAATTTGTGGTTGGAGAAATTGTAGAGATGGTGGCACATCCAGATAGTGATCACTTGAACATCTGTCAAGTTGCTGTTGGAAATGAAAAGACAGTGCAAATCGTGGCAGGTGCTCCAAATGCGCGTCTTGGTTTAAAAACCATTGTAGCTCTTCCAGGAGCTATGATGCCAAAAGGCAATCTCATTTTCCCAGGGGAACTTCGTGGGGAAAAGAGCTTTGGGATGATGTGTAGTCCTCGTGAATTGCATTTGCCAAATGCTCCACAAAAACGTGGTGTCATTGAACTGTCAGACGACCAAGTTGTTGGGACTCCGTTCGATCCAGCAAAACACTGGACAGCTTAATCCGTAACAGTTATCTATGCTGTTCGCTTGAGGGAAAATAAGATGGCAAAAAATGTTGTGATAACAGGTGCAACATCAGGTATTGGTGAAGCTATTGCGCGTGCCTATCTAGAAAAAGGTGAGAATATCGTTCTCACAGGGCGTCGAAGAGAAAGACTTGAAGCTCTCAAAACTGAGTTCGCAGAAGCTTTTCCAAATCAAAAAGTTTGGACCTTTCTTTTAGATGTTACGGATATGAGCATGGTTAAGACTGTCTGTTCAGATATTCTAAAAACTGTGGGTCAGATTGATATATTGGTCAATAACGCTGGACTTGCTTTAGGCTTAGCTCCCTATCAGGACTATGAAGAGTTGGATATGCTGACCATGCTGGATACCAATGTCAAGGGCTTGATGGCAGTCACTCGTTGTCTCTTGCCTTCTATGGTGACTGCAAATCAAGGTCATATCATTAATATGGGTTCAACCGCAGGTATTTACGCCTACGCTGGTGCAGCAGTCTATTCAGCAACCAAGGCTGCAGTCAAGACCTTTTCGAATGGACTACGGATTGATACCATTGCGACTGATATCAAGGTGACAACCATTCAGCCTGGTATTGTAGAGACTGACTTTTCTAAGGTCCGTTTCCATGGAGATGAGGAACGGGCGTCGACGGTCTATCAGGGACTCGAAGCCTTGCAGGCACAAGATATCGCAGATGCTGTGGTTTATGTGACCAGCCAACCTCGTCGTGTGCAAATCACAGATATGACCATCATGGCCAATCAACAAGCAACTGGATTTATGATTCATAGAGACTAACATTATTTTAAAAAAGTTACAAATTTTGTAACTTTTTTCTTTTTCCTTCGAATAGATAAGTAGGAGGATGAAAAAATGTATAATAAAGTTATTATGATCGGACGTTTGACGTCTACACCAGAGTTGCACAAAACCAACAATGATAAGTCTGTTGCACGAGCAACTATCGCAGTGAATCGCCGTTATAAAGATCAAAATGGGGAACGTGAAGCTGACTTCATTAATATTGTAGTCTGGGGCAAACTTGCTGAAACCTTGGCTAGTTATGGAAGCAAGGGTAGTCTCATTTCTGTGGATGGGGAACTTCGTACCCGTAAGTTTGAGAAGAATGGCCAGACCAACTATGTAACAGAAGTTCTCTGTACAGGTTTCCAACTCTTAGAAAGCCGTGCCCAACGTGCTATGCGTGAAAATAATGCAGGACAAGACTTAGCAGATTTGGTCTTGGAAGAAGAGGAACTTCCATTTTAATATCAATCAAATAGAAGAGCTGGTTCGCCTATAGACCAGCTTTTTCTATTATTTTTGTGCTATTGTTCGGAAATTAATTCTTAAATAGGTCAAATAAATGCACTTGTACAATAAAATCAAGCACTTTTTTTGAAAAAGTAGTAGAATAAAGTAATATATATTCAAAATTTTCAGAAAAGGAATGAAATTTGACGAAAAATAAAGAGAAAATAGAATTGTTGAAATGGCTGATAAAGCGTCTATTACTGCTGATTCCAGTGGTCTGTGTTCTCTTATGGGTTTTCGGCCGTTGTCAAACAAGTGGCATCAAGGATCAGACTAAAATTGGTGTCACCTATATGACCATGAACAATGGGTTCTATAAAAGTATTCATTCGGAAATTAGTCGAATTGCCGATGAAAGAGGAGCTCTTGTTTATGTCCGAGATCCAGAATTGGACGAAGAAAGACAGAGCCAACAGATTGATGATTTTTGTGCTCAAAAAGTTGATATGATAGTGATCAATCCGGTCAAGGGGGATAGCCAGTCAATTTTAACTGCTCTTGAAAAAGCTAGAAAACAAGGAATTAAAATCATTGCGGTCGATACCCAACTGAAGAATTTTAAGCCAGATGCAAGTATTGTATCCGATAACTACCAAGCGGGAGTATTGATTGCTAAAGAGTTGATGAAACGTTCTTCTAGTGCTCGGGTCCTCCTTTTGGAACATAAGGGGACTGTTTCAGCAGATACGCGGATTCAGGGCTTTAAAGACACTATTGAGGGGCACAGTTCTTATCAGATTGTATCGGAACTGGAAACCAAGGGGCAAACGGAAATCGCCATGCCGGCTGTCCAGAATTTTTTACAATCAGGGGTTGAAATTGATACCTTGGTTGCCTTAAATGATCGCTCAGCTATAGGAGCTCTGGCTGCAATTAAGGAGCAAGGAATAACTTACCCCGTTGCGATTTATGGAATCGATGGTTCACCAGATATGAAATCTTTGTTGCACTCGACGGATGATGTTGTGGGGACCGTTGCTCAGTCCCCTTTGAAGATGGGAGACCGCGTGATGGAGGTTATTCAAGATATTGTTGAAGGGAAGAGCTATACCAAAGAGGTGAGCATTCCAGTTGAAATGATGACAAAGGAAAACATTGATCAGTTTGATGTGAATGGGTGGCAGTAATGAGAAAGTTTAGAGGTGTTCGATACAGTTTGGCCATTCTTATGGTCGTCAATTTTATCGCTGTTATGCTAAACAGTATCATCTATCTTCAAGCAACCAACTATATCATAGCTCAACGCCAAGCCTCTCTATTATTAGAGCGTCTAGAGCGTATTCCCTTTGCTCCATCTACGACTTTTTGGTTGTCTGCAGTTTTGTTTGCTGGGATTGCTTTGATATCGATGAGTCGATATCTGCCTCAAACGAGTCGATGGTCTATTTTTGATAAGAGGAATATTCTGGAGATTCTCCTGATGCTGCTTCTGATGTGGGTTCAAAATGTAGCTTATAACGGGCTCATTCTCTTGGTTTTTGCGGATATCTTCTATGGTTCCAAAGAGTTGAATACCAAGAGAGATCGGAAGTATTGGTTTGCCTTTATCCTAGTGAGCTTCTTGATGCTCCTTGTGACAAATTCAGATGTCTTTTCGCTTTTCTTCCCGATTCCGTCCTTAGATGTCTATATTCATTTTTATCCTGAATCTATTCGCATTCTGGCCTTTTTCTTAAAGAATTCCCTTTATGCCTCGAATATGGTATTCTTCATTATTTCACTTTTGTTTTATATTATGAACGTCCTTGCGGAGAACCACGAAGTAGAGGAAGAATTGGCCATGGTGTCCAAGGTTAATACGGAGTTGAACAATTATATGGCCTTGTCTGAGAAGATTGCAGAGGATCGGGAGCGTAAGCGGATTGCTCGTGAGATTCATGATACTCTGGGGCACGCACTAACAGGCATCTCAGCAGGTTTAGATGCTGTTGGGGTCTTGATCGATATCGATCCAAATCGGGCAAAAGAGCAGGTGAAAAACGTATCAGAAGTGGTCCGTGAAGGAATCCAAGATGTGAGAGGTTCTCTTAATCGTCTTCGTCCGGGAGCCCTTGAGGGACGAACTCTCAAAGATGCTTTAGAAAAGACCATCCGCGAGTATCAAATTCTTTCCAACTTACAAGTTGATCTAAACTATGAATGGGTAGATGTCGATATGGATGTCATGATTGAAGATACGATCTTTCGTGTGATTCAAGAGTCTATGACCAATGCGGTTCGCCACGGTCACGCCAGCCAACTAAAACTCCATTTTTTTGAGGATAAAGAGAATTATTTGATCGCTTTGCAAGATAATGGAGTTGGGTTTAAAACCTTAACTTATGGTTATGGACTCAAACAGATGATGGAGCGTATTTCAATTCTAGGAGGTCAGCTTCAATTTGAAAGTCGCGATGGATTTTTCACACGTGTCAGTTTACCAAAATATAAAGAAGGGAGATAAGATATGGTGATTAAAGTAATGGTGGCAGATGACCAAGCCTTGATTCGAGAATCTTTGAAAATTATTTTGTCGGCTCACTCCGACATCGAAGTAGTAGCTACAGTGGAAGATGGGAATCATGTCTTGTCCAGTATTCCACAGACGCATCCTGATCTGATCCTGATGGATATTCGGATGCCAGGCATGGATGGGGTTTTGGCTACAAAAGAAGTAAAAGAACACTATCCGGATATCAAAATTATTATTTTAACAACTTTTGACGATGATGAATTTATCTATAGTGCACTCAAGTATGGTGCTTCAGGATATCTCTTAAAGGGAGCCTCTACAGAAGAGCTCTATGAGGCTATTAAGGTGGTGCATCAAGGTGGAGCTATGATCAATCCCAATATCGCAAGTAAGGTCTTTCAGATCTTCTCTCAAATGGCCAAATCGAATTTCTCTATTGCTGTGGATGAGGACAACGTCAAGGATTTGAGCACGACAGAATGGCGAATTATTCAAGAAGTCGGCTATGGCGAGTCAAACAAAGAAATTGCTGCCAAACTTTTCTTGTCAGAAGGAACTGTGCGCAATTACTTATCAACGATTTTGGCGAAATTAAACCTAAGAGATCGAACGCAATTAGCAATTTGGTCAGTTCAAACAGGAGTGACTAGACGCGATTTTTCAAAAGGAAATACGGAATGAAATTAAACCGAAAGCATCTTTGTTGGGGAATCGTTCTCCTTTTTGTGCTCTCTTTGAGTACTGGTTTTTATTGGTGGAAACAACAACCGATCGTGCTCCATATAGGCGTTTATGCAGGATCTAGTTGGGATGTACCGACCAGTCAACGCTCCCATGCTTTGGATCTTGCGATTCAAAAATTTGAAAAGTCCCATCCTAATGTCCGTGTGGAATATGAAAATGGGATTCCACAGTCGGATTATTCAGACTGGCTCTCAGAAAAGATTGTTTCAGGAAAGACGCCGGATGTGTTTATGGTTTCTGAGCAAGATCTGTCCTTATTGGCGGCACGTGGCGTTCTAGAAAAGTTAAATGGCTATATGAATCATGAAGACCAAGCTGCTTTTTATCCTGTTGCATTTGAATCAGGTGTCTATCAGGGGCAATCCTATGCCTTACCTTATGAAAGTAATCCTATTTTGATGTGTGTCAATAAAGATTTGCTGGATAAAGAAGGCATTGAGGTTCCCAAGGAAGGTTGGAGCTTGGAAGAGTTCTATACAATTTGTAAAAAACTAACCAAAGATACCAATGGAGATGGTCAATTGGATCAGTTTGGGAGTACAGAATATACCTGGAAAGAAGCTTTGGCAGCAAATGGGGGTAGTCTCTTTCAAGGTGGGATGCTTAAACTTACGGCTCCAGAAGTCAAAGAATCATTGACTTTTCTGCAAAAATTGGAAGACCTGAATAAGAACTACAAGGTGAGTTACAAAGATTTTGACCAGGGGAAAGTCGCTTTTTATCCCATGACTTTGGCTCAATATAGAACCTATAAACCTTATCCTTACCACGTTTATAAATATTCAAACTTTACCTGGACCTGTATCCCTATGCCTGCTAAGTCAAAAACTACAAAGGCGACTTTGGTTACGACGACTTCTTTTGCCATGTCTGCTCGGACTCCTCATTCCAAGTTAGTTTGGGAATTGATGCAATTGTTGACAGAAGATCCAGAAATTCAACAACTCCTCTTTGCTCAATCTCAAGGGATTTCCGTTATGCCACAGGTGGTACAAAGTCAATCTAGTAAAGATCTTCTACAGGTAGATGATTTTGGCACGGATTCCTTGACCAATCAGACCTTGAATCGTATCATGGAACAAGCTGTTGAAAGTAGTCCCAAGAATGTCTCTAAAGAAATGTTGGAAAAGCTGGACTACTTGATTGGCAATGCTTTGCGCTATCAAGATGTCGAGAACCGCTTGCCTCAAATTCAGAGGGAAATTGAAAGTAGTCTTCAGGTAGGAGTTTAAAAAAATAAGATGACATTGTGTCAAGTGACAGATGTCATTTTTTTGTTGCTAAATGTCATGTTTATAATGTGACATTTGACAATGTAAAAACGCTTCCAAATATTCTACAATAGAGTCAAATAAAGGAGGTGTAGCAAAATGAAATATCTCATTTTAGTCAGTCATGGTGGATTGGCAGAAGGACTAAAAACATCGCTAGCTATGTTTGCTGGTGACAAGATGAATCAGGTCATCGCAGTTGGACTTAAAGAAGGAAAATCGGTCGATGACTTTGCAGTTGATTTTAGAGAGAGCATTTCAGAATTGACAGCAGATGATTCTGTGCTAGTCTTAGCAGATATTGTAGGTGGTAGTCCATTAACTACGGCAGCCACTGTCCTAGAAGAAGCTGGAAAGCTAGATGGAGCTTTGATTCTTGGTGGGATGAACCTGACCATGGCCCTGACAGCAGTTGTGATGAAGGATGTGTTGGATGGAGACGATTTGTCAGCAACTATCTTATCAGAAGCACAATCTGCACTACAACCTTTTGAAGTTTCAGCCACTAGTGCTGAAGAAGATGATGACGATATTTAATAGGGAGGTACCTTATGGTAGTAACATTTGTACGGATTGATGACCGCATGATTCACGGTCAAACAGTCACACGCTGGGCAAAAGAAAAACCATGTGATGGTTTGATTGCCGTAAACGATGCAGCAGCATCAAACAAGGTTTTGATCCAAGCTTACAAAGGCGCATCAGACAAGAAAACCTTTGTATGGACAAAAGAAGCCTTTAAAGAAAAGTCAGCAAAAGTAACGGAATCTGACAGTCGGTACTTCTTGATTACCAAAAACCCAATCGATATGAAGGAAATTTTGGTGGATCAAGGTTTTGTCCCAGGTGATGTTAAAGAAATCATCGTTGGCCCTGCAAATGATCGTCCTGGTGCTGTGAAATTGGGCAATAATCAATCCATCACTCAGGAAGAAGCAGAAGCCTTTCAGGCTATTCAGGCAGCAGGTTACAAGGTTAAATTCCAATTGTTGCCGGATGTTTCAATTGGTTACTGGGACGATTTCAAATCTAAATTTGGTTTTTAAACCTAACAGTTTTATTAGTTAGGTAAATAAATTTACAAACATAAGGAGCGTTTGTTATGACAATTTCATGGATTCAAGCAATCTTGCTTGCTGTTTTCGCCAGCTTGTCTTCAATGCCTGGTATGGGAGGTTCCAGTATCGGGAACTATACACTCGGTCGTCCCTTGATCGGTGGGTTGATTTCAGGTTTAATTCTTGGAGATGTGACAACCGGTATTATGGTCGGGGTTGCCCTTCAAGTCGTTTATATCGCCTTGGTAACACCTGGTGGAACCGTATCTGCTGATGTTCGTGCAATCTCTTATATCGGTGTTCCTCTTGCTATCTTGTTTGTGCATGCAAATCACATCACAGACGAAGCTGGAATTGCAGCAGCTGCAGCCCCAATCGGTGCGGCCGTTGGGACAATCGGTACTGTTCTTTTCTACGGTACAGCTACAATGAACTTGCTTTGGCAACACATTGGTTGGAAAGCTGTTGAAGAAGGAAACTTTAAAAAACTCTACGCAGTTGACTGGATTTATCCTTGGATCTCTCACTTCCTCTTCTCTTTCCTTCCAACTATGATTATCACTAAATATGGTGAAAACATGGTTGATTTGATGAAACTTTACCTTCCTATGGATGGTTTCTGGATGAAAGCCCTCTTTACAGTTGGAGCCCTTCTCCCATGTGTCGGTATTGCTATCTTGTTGAAACAAATTGTTACAAAAGCAACTGACTTCATTCCATTCTTTGTTGGATTTACCTTGGCTAAATCTCTAGGATTGAACTTGGTAGCTAGTGCAGTTGTTTCATTGATCTTTGCAGTAATCTACTATGAACTTGAAGTAATCAAATCTATGAAAGCTGCTCCAGCTGGGGTTGTTTACGTAGACGATGATGAGGAGGATATTTAAAATGGCTGATAGAAAGAAAATTTCAAAGAAAACATTAGCAAAAGCATTTCATCATTGGTATTATGGTCATTTGACTTGTTTCTCTCAAGAACACATGCAAACCTTCGGGTACTTGACTTCTATGCTTCCAATCGTAGAAGAAATGTATGATACAAAAGAAGAACAAAAAGATGCTATGCAAACCTATACTGCCTTCTTCAATACTGAACCACAACTTGGCTCTCTCGTTGTAGGGATTACGGCTGGTTTGGAAGAAGCGCGTGCAAATGGAGATGCAGTAGATGGTGAAACCATCAATGGTATGCGTGCCGGTTTGATGGGTCCAATCGCTGGTATCGGTGACTCATTGGTCGTTGGGACCTTGATTCCAGTTCTTTTGGGGATTGCCCTCGGTCTCTCTAAAGGTGGTAACATCGCTGGTGCTATCTTCTACATCGTCGTATGGAACCTCTTAGTATACTTTGGTATGCGCTTTGCCTTCTTCAAAGGATATCAATTGGGGGATAAAGCCGTTGAATTTCTAGTAGGACCAAAAGGACAAGCTCTTCGTAAAGCGATTAGCGTTGTTGGTGGTATGGTTATCGGTGCGGTAGCAGCAACTTGGGTATCTGTTACAACAGCCCTTCAATTCGAGAATTCTGAAGGAAAAGTCTTCTTAAATATCCAAGAAAAGATTGATGGTGTTTATCCAGGTCTCTTGACAGCAACTTTCATCACTATTTGCTGGTGGTTAATGTCTAAGAAAAAAGTTTCACCAAACAAAGTAATGTTGCTTCTAGTTGTTGTCGCTTTGGTTGGTGTTGCTCTAGGTATCTTTGACCCGCATCTTAATTACTAAGCTAAAGAAAAGCACATATTTACTAGTAGAAAATTTTGAGAATGAAGTAGACCAACCTCCTTCTCTTACCCTTCATTCTCAATTTTTGTCAGGAGGATCCTCATGGTTACAAAACAAGAACTTGTTAATGGATATGAAACAGAAATTAAGTATCAACGTCATATGATTGAAAATCTTGGCCGTTGGTTTAGCTTACTCTTTATCATTACCAGTGTAGGTATGGTCTTGATTTATCTCTTTCATAATAGCTTACTCCCAATCTTAATTTTCGGAATTTTACTTGCCTTAGTTGGAATATTGGGAATGGTGGTTTTTGGATATGGTATTTATCGAGGACGGATCAATCTCCAAAAAGTCGTCGATGATTTTAATCGAAAGTTAATAATTCTAAAGTGATCTTTAAGGAACATCTCATTCATTTTGAGGTGTTTTTTTCTTGACTATTTCTGACTAAGTGATACAATAGAACTATGGTTTAGCACTCGTTAGTAAAGAGTGCTAACAATATGATTATGTTATGGAGGAAAACAGATGTTGAAACCATTAGGAGACCGCGTGGTCTTGAAAATTGAAGAAAAAGAACAAACTGTTGGAGGCTTTGTCCTTGCAGGATCAGCTCAAGAAAAAACAAAAACAGCTAAAGTAGTGGCTACAGGACAAGGTGTTCGTACCTTGAGCGGTGAACTAGTTGCTCCAAGTGTAAAAGTTGGAGATCAAGTTTTAGTCGAAGCTCATGCAGGTATCGAGGTCAAAGATGGCGATGAAAAATATGTCATCGTTGGTGAAGCTAGCATTTTAGCAATCGTGGAAGAATAAGAGGAGGAAGTAAGTATGGCAAAAGACATTAAATTTTCATCAGATGCTCGTTCAGCTATGGTACGTGGTGTTGATATCCTAGCTGATACAGTTAAAGTAACCTTGGGGCCTAAAGGCCGTAATGTTGTTCTTGAAAAATCATTCGGCTCACCATTGATTACCAATGATGGTGTAACAATCGCTAAAGAAATCGAACTAGAAGACCATTTTGAAAATATGGGTGCCAAATTGGTGTCAGAAGTGGCTTCTAAAACCAATGATATCGCTGGTGACGGGACAACTACTGCAACAGTATTGACCCAAGCTATTGTTCGTGAAGGGATCAAAAACGTTACGGCTGGCGCAAACCCAATCGGTATCCGTCGTGGAATTGAAGCAGCGGTTGCTACAGCTGTAGAAGCCTTGAAGAACAATGCTATTCCTGTCGCAAACAAAGAAGCTATCGCGCAGGTTGCTGCTGTCTCATCTCGTTCTGAAAAAGTAGGTGAGTACATCTCTGAAGCCATGGAAAAAGTTGGTAAGGATGGAGTCATCACCATTGAAGAATCACGTGGGATGGAAACAGAGCTTGAAGTTGTAGAAGGAATGCAATTTGACCGTGGTTATCTATCACAGTACATGGTCACTGACAATGAAAAAATGGTTGCAGACCTTGAAAATCCATACATTTTGATTACAGATAAGAAGATTTCAAATATCCAAGAAATCTTGCCACTTCTAGAAAGCATTCTTCAAAGCAGTCGTCCCCTCTTGATTATTGCAGATGATGTTGACGGTGAAGCCCTCCCAACGCTTGTCTTGAATAAGATTCGTGGAACTTTCAACGTAGTTGCTGTTAAGGCACCAGGATTCGGTGACCGTCGTAAGGCTATGCTGGAAGATATCGCGATTTTGACAGGCGGAACTGTTATCACAGAGGATCTTGGTCTTGAATTGAAAGATGCTACCATTGAAGCGCTTGGTCAAGCAGCTAAAGTGTCTGTTGATAAAGATAGTACAGTCATTGTAGAAGGTGCAGGTAATCCTGAAGCAATTGCTAACCGTGTTGCTGTCATCAAATCACAAATTGAAACAACAACTTCAGAATTTGACCGTGAAAAACTCCAAGAACGCTTGGCTAAGTTGTCAGGTGGGGTAGCAGTTATCAAGGTCGGAGCTGCGACTGAAACTGAGTTGAAAGAAATGAAACTCCGTATCGAAGATGCTCTTAACGCGACTCGCGCAGCTGTTGAAGAAGGAATCGTTGCAGGTGGTGGTACTGCCCTTGTTAATGTTATCTCTGCTGTTGCGACCTTGGAGTTAGAAGGTGATGAAGCAACAGGACGTAACATTGTTCTTCGTGCCTTGGAAGAACCTGTACGTCAAATCGCTTACAATGCAGGTTATGAAGGTTCAATTGTTATTGATCGTTTGAAAAATGCAGAGCTTGGAACAGGCTTCAATGCTGCAACAGGTGAATGGGTCAACATGATTGAAGCAGGAATTATCGATCCTGTTAAGGTTAGTCGTTCAGCCCTTCAGAACGCAGCTTCAGTAGCAAGTTTGATTCTAACGACAGAAGCAGTCGTAGCTAACAAGCCAGAACCAGCTGCACCAGCGCCAGCTATGGATCCATCTATGATGGGTGGCTACTAAGAAATAAATAAAAACAGGTAGAATGAAAGATTTCTACCTGTTTCTTTTGAATTACTCAAAAAGAGGAAGCACAGCCTCCTCTTTTTACATCTATTTAATTATGGTTTGATAACTTCAGCTCCACCCATGTATGGACGAAGAACTTCTGGAATGGTCACAGAACCATCTTCGTTTTGATAGTTTTCAAGGATAGCAGCGACTGTACGTCCGACAGCAAGTCCAGAACCATTCAAAGTATGAAGAAGTTTAACCTTACCATCGGATTCATCACGGTAACGGATTTGGGCACGACGAGCTTGGAAATCTTCTGTATTTGAACAGCTTGAGATTTCACGGTAGGTATTTTGCGCAGGGATCCATACTTCCAAGTCATAAGTCTTAGCAGCTGAGAAGCCCATGTCTCCTGTAGAAAGAGCAACCACACGGTATGGAAGGTTGAGTTTTTGAAGGATGTTTTCAGCGTTGGCTGTCATCTTTTCCAATTCTTCGTATGATTCTTCAGGTTTGGCAAATTTCACCATTTCTACCTTGTGGAATTGGTGTAAACGAATCAAACCACGAGTATCACGACCAGCTGAACCAGCTTCAGAACGGAATGATGGACTCATAGCAGTAAAGTAGATTGGCAAGTCTTTTCCATCAAGAATTTCATCACGGTAGTAGTTGGTCAGAGGAACTTCAGCAGTAGGAATGAGGACGTAGTTCGTATCTTTCAATTCAAACGTATCTTCTTTGAATTTTGGATATTGACCAGTACCGAACATAGAATCATGGTTAACCATGTAAGGTGTGATGACTTCAGTGTAACCTTCTTTTCCATGCTCATCCAACATGAAGTTGTAGATAGCACGTTCCAAACGAGCCCCAAGTCCTTTATAGAAGAGGAAGCGCGCTCCAGTTACCTTTCCACCACGTTCCCAGTCAAGAATACCAAGATCTTCACCTAGATCCCAGTGAGCTTTTGGTTCAAAGTCGAACTCGCGAGGAGTTCCCCAACGGCGAACTTCTACGTTATCATCTTCGTCTGCACCGATAGGCACGCTATCAGCTGGGATGTTTGGAAGAGTTGTGGTAAATTCTGTCAATTTAGCATCAATTTCTGCCAATTCTGCATCGAGTGCTTTTACCTCAGAAGATAGGGTTTGCATAGCTGCAATCTTGTCGTCTGCATTTTCCTTGTTACGTTTAGCTTGGGCAATCTCAGCAGAAACTGTGTTACGTTCAGCCTTGAGGGTTTCAACCTTAACCAAGATGTCACGTCGTTTGGCATCGATTTCTTTCATCTCGTTCAAGATAGCAGCATCTACACCACGTGTAGCTAGTTTTTCTGCGACAGCATCAAAGTCTGTACGAATACGTTTGATATCTAACATATAAACTCCTTTATGAAAAAAGCACACCTGACAAAGCGTTGGAGTGGCAGGGCCACGGTTCCATCCAACTTCACAGGTGTGCACTTGATTCTGTATTTGATTTAAAACAACGGTAGAATTTCAATTAAATCTTCTATCTGCTCGCAGCACCCGCAGACTTTCTGAAAGAAGGAAGTAACCTACTTATCCGTTTCTATGATTATACTAAACTTTCTATTTTTTTGCAAATAGATTTTTAATTTTTCGGCCAATGATTTGGACTAAGGTAGGAAGTTTGACTACCTTGTCATTTCCCAGTTTTTCACGAGCTATTTTAAGAATTTTTCCAGAGTCTTTTGAGGCGAAGAGGAATTTTCCTTGATCTGTAAAGATTTCAAAATGACGACTAACCTTGCGACCTGAAACATTGGCTCCAATTTGGTTAACGCTGGACCATGGGATTTGAATATAGTCCTCGACATTACGATCTGAGTAAAATTCTAGCGCATGATCTCCAACCAGAAATTTTCCAACCTTTCCTGTAATGGAGAGATAGGAAGTTCCAGTTGTTTGCAAGTCGACGACTTTGTTGAGGGATTGTGCCATACTTAATCTTCCTTATTTTCACCGAAAAATGCTTGGTAGAGTGCTTTAAGAGCGGCTTTTTCTTGGTCTTTATGGACAACAAACATGATAGAAACTTCACTAGAACCTTGCGACATCATTTGGATGTTAATGTTGTTTTCAGATAGGGCACGAGTGGCTGTAGCAGTTACCCCGATATGACGCTTCATTTTTTCCCCAACAATCATAATGATAGAAAGATCGTGTTCGATTTCAGCGTGGTCTACCTCTGCTTTTTGGACTAACTGACGAAGGATTTCTTCTTCCTTGATAGGAGTTAATTCTCGTGAACGTAGAATGATAGACAGGTCATCGATACCAGTTGGCATGTGTTCCCAACCAATATTAAGGTCCTCAAGAATTTGAAGAACTTTACGACCAAAACCGATTTCGCGATTCATCAGATACTTAGACATGTTGATGCTGACAAAGCCAGAATCACCAGCAATTCCAACTACAGGGAATTCATCACTACTGTGTTTCAGAACGATGCGAGTACCTGGATGATCTGGATTGTTGGTATTTTTAATGACAAGAGGAATTTTCCCACGGTAGGCTGGCAAGAGAGCTTCATCATGAAGGACTGAGAATCCAGCATAGGCCAATTCACGCATTTCACGATAGGTCAATTCAGGGATAGAGTGTGGCTTATGGATAATACCGGGATGGGCAGCAAAAATTCCGTCAACATCAGTAAAGTTCTCATAAAGGTCAGCTTTTACCCCTGCCGCGATGATAGAACCAGTGATATCTGACCCCCCACGTGAGAAGGTACAAATTTGGTCTTCTTTCGTAACACCGAAGAAACCAGGGATAACAAGAACTTCTGAACTATTATTGAGTTCTTCAATTTTGTCATAACTTGAAGGGATGATACGAGCATTTCCAGGCTCACTAGTAACTACAATTCCAGCTTCTCTTGGATGGACATAACGTGCTTCAATTCCGTTTTGATTGAAGAAAGCAGCAATTAGCTTGGCATTATTATTTTCCCCTGCAGCCAGGAAGGTATCATAGAGAAACTTATTATCTTCAATTGGAAGAGTAGCTAGAGAGCGAATGCTTTTTGAAATTTTGTCTAAAACGGCTGGTTTAAGACCTAATTCGCTAACCATAGCAGCATAGCGATCAATAATCCAGTTTTGGCTTTTGCTAATATCATTTCCAGCTACATAGTCGCGGTAGTATTTAATCAAGGCATCTGTCACCTTGGTATCTTCAGAATTGCGTTTACCAGGTGCAGATACAACCACAAAACGACGTTCTGGATCACTTTTGACAATATTTAAAACTTTTTCTAACTGACTAGCAGAGGCAAGCGAGCTTCCACCAAATTTAACAACCTTCATAAGAACTCCTAAAGTAAGTATTTTATACGATTATAGCAGAAAGAAGGGCTTTTTTCAATCTGGAAAATGTCCTATATAATTGTTTGAAAGTCTCATCAGGAAAGCTTATAATAAAGGTGTAGGAGGAAAGGCTCTTCTAACGAAAGGAGTTGGGGGAAGATGATTAAAAGAGTAGTTTGTTTAATCTTACTAGTCCTTACCTTCGTGATGATTCCTACAAATATCGGAGCAAGTTCTCAACCTCTTCCCAGTGGTCGTTTGACCGGAGAAGAATTAGCGATGGAATATGCTCAGGAAGGTCAGATTTCAGTTGAGAGGGCTAAAATTATCTTATCTATCGGCTTGTCAGATAGTAAGGCAAGGACCTATCGAATTCTCTCTGAAAAGCTTATCGTCAATCCTGACTATGAAGCTAGAGTCAAGTTTTACTGTCGAACAGATGAAAGTGGACAATTTAGAGGAATCACGAAACTCTTAGCTGCAAGTCTGGTCAACAAGGACGGGGATAAGGAAGCTCCTTTTACAGGGAATCTTTTTGCCTACCTAGAAGATCCAAATCGTATTTTTTACATGGTTTCAGGAGAATTCTACCATAAAGGATTCAACAAAGAACAGCTCTATCAGAGAGAAGGAGGGCGGATGCTTGAAGTCATTTATGATTTCATGGATGATACAAGTACTGGTTTACCTTTATTTTTAGAGACCAAACTAAGTTTTTAAAATCGGCCGATACACTTTTGGTCGATTTTTCTCTTGTTTAATAAATCAAAAAAAGATATAATTTGAAAATAAAATAATTTAATTTTCGTTGTAAATTTAAAGGAGTGGTTATGAATCATATTCTCTATCAAGTTCAAGACGATTTAGCGATACTAACTTTAAATCGTCCTGAGGTGGCCAATGGTTTTCATATTCCTATGTGTCAAGAAATTCTAGAAGCATTGGAATTGGCTGAAAAAGATGCTTCGGTTTCGTTTGTTCTCATTAATGCTGCCGGCAAAGTCTTCTCTGTTGGGGGCGATCTAGTAGAAATGAAACGTGCTGTCGAAGAGGATGATATTGCCTCCCTCACCCAAATTGCGGAGTTGGTAAATACGATTTCTTATAAGATTAAACAAATTCCTAAACCAGTCATTATGGAGGTGGATGGAGCAGTTGCTGGGGCAGCAGCTAATATGGCTTTGGCAGTTGATTTCTGTATTGCTTCTGACAAAGCTAAATTCATCCAGGCCTTTGTAGGTGTGGGCTTGGCTCCAGATGCGGGAGGTTTATTCTTGCTTACACGATCACTTGGTGCGACTCGGGCAACGCAATTAGCTATGACGGGTGAAGCTTTCACAGCAGAAAAAGCACTGGAAGCTGGAGCTGTCTATCGTCTTTGTGCTAGTGATCAATTAGAAAAGACAAGAGAGCAACTATTGAAGAAGTTGAGACGAGGTTCTTCCAACTCCTATGCTGCTGTTAAGAAGTTAGTCTGGGAGAGCGAATTTAAGCAGTGGCACGAGTACGCACAGCTAGAATTGGAATTGCAAAAATCTCTATCTTATACGGAAGATTTCAAAGAAGGTGTTCGTGCACATTCTGAGAGAAGACGTCCAAAATTTGTCGGGAAATAAAAAAATACTTGCACAATTCTTTGAAGTTTGATATACTTTTTTTGTCAAATGTTTTGATAGTTAAACTTTTTTGATAAGGGAGGGAAGAGAATTGGACTACCAACGGATCAATGACTATTTAACATCTATTTTTAATAACGTCCTGGTGATTGAGGAAGTAAGTTTGCGAGGTAGTCGTTTCAAGGACATCTCTATCAAGGAAATGCACACGATTGATGTGATTGGTAAGTTTCCAGATGTGACACCAAGTCAAGTGTCCAAAGAGTTGATGGTAACTCTAGGAACAGTGACAACTAGCTTGAACAACTTGGAACGAAAAGGTTACATCGAACGTTTACGTTCAGATCAGGATCGTCGTGTAGTACATCTGCATTTGACCAAGAAAGGTCGACTCGTACATCGTCTCCATAAACGTTTCCACAAGGCCATGGTCGAAAGAATTATCGAAGGCATGAGCCCAGAGGAAATGGATGTCATGAGTAAAGGTTTGACCAATCTTTATCAATTTTTGGAGGATTTGAAATAATGGCTTTTGCAAAAATAAGCCAGGTTGCTCATTATGTACCAGAGCAGATTATCACAAATGAGGATTTAGCTCAGGTTATGGATACGAGTGATGAATGGATTTCAAGTCGAACTGGGATTAAGGAACGTCGCATTTCTAAGACAGAATCAACTGGAGATTTGGCAACGGCAGTTGCAAAACAACTCCTAGAGAAGTCAGGGATTTCTGCTGAAGAGTTGGATTTTATCATTCTAGCTACGATGACACCTGACTCGATGATGCCTTCAACAGCCGCTCGTGTTCAGGCTAAAATCGGCGCTCATAAGGCTTTTGCCTATGACTTAACAGCTGCCTGTAGTGGCTTTATCTTTGCCCTATCAACTGCAGAGAAGTTTATCTCTTCGGGAGTTTATCGTAAGGGTCTAGTTATCGGTAGTGAAACCATGTCAAAAGCTTTAGACTGGTCGGATCGCTCAACAGCTGTCCTATTTGGAGATGGAGCTGGGGGCATCTTGTTAGAAGCAAGCGAAGAGCCACATTTCCTAGCGGAGAGTCTCAATAGCGATGGTTCGCGTAGTGAGTGTTTGACCTTTGGACAGACTGGTTTAACTTCACCATTTTCAAATCAAGAAAAACCCGATGCTTTCTTGAGAATGGATGGCCGAGCAGTTTTTGATTTTGCGATTCGAGATGTTGCTAAGTCTATAAAAAATACCATAGAAGAGAGTCCTCTGTCGGCAGAAGAACTAGACTATCTCTTGCTTCATCAAGCTAATATTCGCATTCTAGATAAGATGGCTAGAAAGATCGGTGTAGATCGAGACAAGCTTCCTGCCAATATGACCAAGTATGGAAATACCAGTGCGGCAAGTATTCCGATCCTACTTTCAGAGTGTGTAGAGGAAGGGCTCATTCGTTTAGATAGTAGCCAAAAAATTCTCTTGTCAGGCTTCGGCGGAGGTTTGACATGGGGCACGCTTATTGTTACAATTTAGGTAATCATGTGGTGAACACATTGTTATAAAAACTATTTATTTTAAAGGAGTCTATCATGGCAGTATTTGAAAAAGTACAAGAAATTATCGTTGAAGAACTTGGGAAAGACGCATCAGAAGTAACACTTGAATCTACTTTTGATGATTTGGATGCAGATTCATTGGACTTGTTCCAAGTGATCTCAGAAATCGAAGATGCTTTTGATATCCAAATCGAAGCTGAAGACAACTTGAAAACAGTTGGTGACTTGGTTGCTTACGTTGAAGAGCAAACAAAATAATTAAAATAAATGAAGAAGGAGTAGGGGGGACCCGCTCCCTCTTGTTTAGGTAATAGTTTGACTGTCAAATTATAATGTAGTCGAACTATTACGTAAGCAAGACATATGGAGGCACTATGAAAACACGTATTACAGAATTATTGAATATTAAATATCCTATCTTCCAAGGTGGAATGGCCTGGGTGGCAGATGGTGACCTTGCTGGAGCTGTTTCAAAAGCAGGTGGTCTAGGTATCATCGGTGGAGGAAATGCTCCTAAAGAAGTGGTTAAGGCTAATATCGATAAGATTAAATCTTTAACAGACAAGCCTTTTGGTGTCAACATTATGCTTCTGTCTCCATTTGTTGATGATATTGTTGACCTCGTCATTGAAGAAGGGGTTAAGGTAGTCACAACTGGCGCAGGAAACCCAAGTAAATACATGGAGCGATTCCATGAAGCGGGAATCACCGTTATTCCAGTAGTTCCTAGTGTTGCTTTGGCTAAACGGATGGAAAAAATCGGTGCAGACGCTGTTATTGCAGAAGGTATGGAAGCAGGTGGACACATCGGTAAATTAACGACCATGACCTTGGTTCGTCAAGTTGCAGCTGCTGTTTCAATTCCTGTTATCGCTGCTGGTGGTATTGCAGACGGTGAGGGAGCTGCAGCTGGATTTATGCTTGGTGCAGAAGCTGTGCAAGTAGGAACTCGTTTTGTAGTTGCTAAAGAATCAAATGCTCATCCAAACTATAAAGCTAAAATTTTAAAAGCTCGTGATATTGACACAACGATCTCAGCACAACATTTTGGACACGCAGTTCGTGCCATTAAAAACAAATTGACTCGTGATTTCGAGCAAGCTGAAAAAGATGCCTTCAAACAAGAAAATCCAGATTTAGAAATCTTTGAACAAATGGGCGCAGGAGCCTTAGCTAAGGCTGTTGTCCATGGTGATGTGGATGGCGGTTCAGTGATGGCTGGTCAGATTGCAGGTCTGGTTTCGAAAGAAGAAACTGTTGAAGAAATCTTAAAAGATATTTACTACGGTGCAGCTGAAAAGATTCAAGCAGAAGCTGCTCGTTGGGCAGGAGTTACAAGAAATGACTAAAACAGCCTTTCTATTTGCAGGTCAAGGAGCCCAGTACCTAGGAATGGGGCATGAACTCTATGACCAATATGCTATCGTCAAGGAAACAATTGACCAAGCTAGCCAAGTCTTGGGGTATGACCTTCGTGACTTGATTGATAATGATGAAACAAAGCTACATCAGACTCGTTACACGCAACCAGCTATTTTAGCTACGTCCGTTGCTATTTACCGACTACTAAAGGAGAAAGGTTATCAGCCTGATATGGTGGCAGGTTTGTCTCTTGGAGAATATTCTGCCCTGGTAGCTAGTGGTGCACTGGATTTTGAAGATGCAGTGGCTCTAGTTGCTAAACGTGGAGCTTATATGGAAGAAGCAGCACCTGCTGGATCAGGAAAAATGGTAGCTGTGCTTAATACACCGGTTGAAGTAATTGAAAAAGCTTGTCAAGAAGCCTCTAAACTTGGTGTTGTAACTCCAGCTAACTACAATACTCCAAGTCAGATTGTTATTGGTGGTGAGGTAGTGGCGGTAGATCGTGCAGTTGAACTTTTGCAAGAGGCAGGAGCAAAACGCTTAATTCCGCTAAATGTTTCTGGACCTTTCCATACAGCTTTATTGGAATCTGCTAGTCAAAAATTAGCTCAAGCCCTAGAAGATGTTGAGTTTAGTGACTTTGTTTGTCCACTTGTTGGCAATACAGAAGCAAAGGTCGTGGAAAAAGAACGAATTGCTGAACTCCTGACTCGTCAAGTTAAGGAACCCGTTCGCTTTTATGAAAGTATTGCAGTCATGCAAGAAGCTGGTGTGACGCGTTTTATAGAGATCGGTCCTGGGAAAGTTTTGTCTGGATTCGTCAAAAAGATTGATAAAACTGCTCAACTTGCAAATGTGGAAGATCAAGCAAGTTTACAAGCACTCTTAGAAAATTAGACCAAACTGGTAGAAGTTCTGAAAGGAGAAAAATGAAACTAGAACAGAAAAATGTCTTTATTACAGGCTCAAGTCGAGGAATTGGTCTTGCCATTGCTCATAAATTTGCCAGCTTGGGAGCCAATGTTGTCTTGAATAGTCGTGGTGAAATCTCCGAGGAGCTTCTAGCCGAATTTAAACCATACGGAGTGAAGGTCCTTGCTATTTCTGGTGACGTTTCTGATTTCGCGGACGCAAAGCGTATGGTGGACCAAGCCATTGAAGAGCTGGGTTCAGTTGATGTTCTCGTTAATAATGCTGGGATTACTCAAGACACTCTCATGCTTAAGATGACAGAAGAAGATTTTGAGAAGGTCTTGAAAGTCAACCTGACAGGCGCTTTCAATATGACACAATCAGTCTTGAAACCGATGATAAAAGCACGCGAAGGTGCTATCATCAATATGTCTAGTGTCGTTGGTTTGATGGGAAATATCGGTCAAGCAAACTACGCTGCTTCCAAGGCAGGTTTGATTGGATTTACCAAATCGGTAGCACGTGAGGTTGCCAATCGCAATGTGCGTGTCAATGCCATTGCTCCAGGAATGATTGAATCAGATATGACTGCAGTTCTATCTGATAAGGTGAAAGAAGCTATGTTGGCACAAATTCCGATGAAACAATTTGGCCAAGCTGAGCAAGTCGCAGAGGTGACAGCCTTTCTTGCAAGCCAAGATTATCTAACGGGACAAGTCCTTGCAATTGATGGTGGACTAACCATGCAATAAGAGTTAAAATAGAGGTATAAAAATGAAACTAAATCGAGTAGTAGTAACAGGTTATGGATTAACATCTCCGATCGGGAACACACCAGAAGAATTTTGGAACAGTCTTAAAAATGGAAAGATTGGAATTGGTGAAATCACCAAATTTGATCACAGTGCTTTTGATGTTCATAATGCGGCAGAGATCCAGGATTTTCCGTTTGATAAATACTTTGTAAAAAAAGATACCAATCGTTTTGATGACTATTCTTTGTATGCCTTGTATGCAGCTCAAGAAGCAGTGAACAATGCTAATCTTGATGTAGAGACTCTTGATAAAGACCGCTTTGGTGTCATCGTTGCATCAGGTATCGGTGGAATTAAAGAAATTGAAGATCAAGTGCTTCGACTTCATGATAAGGGACCAAAACGTGTAAAACCATTGACACTTCCAAAAGCTTTGCCAAACATGGCTGCAGGAAATGTTGCTATGCGCTTTGGGGCAAATGGGATTTGTAAATCTATCAATACAGCTTGCGCTTCATCAAATGATGCTATCGGAGATGCCTTCCGTTCTATCAAATTTGGTTTCCAAGATATCATGCTGGTTGGTGGTTCAGAATCATCTATTACTCCATTTGCCATTGCTGGTTTCCAAGCCTTAACAGCTCTTTCAACAACAGAGGACCCAAATCGTGCTTCTATTCCATTTGATAAGGATCGTAATGGATTTGTCATGGGTGAAGGATCAGGTATGTTGGTTCTTGAAAGTTTAGAGCATGCTGAAAAACGTGGTGCAACTATCTTAGCTGAAGTTGTTGGTTACGGTAACACTTGTGATGCCTATCATATGACTTCACCACATCCAGAAGGACAAGGTGCTATTAAAGCTATCAAACTTGCCTTGGAGGAAGCTGAGATTACACCAGACCAAGTAGCCTATGTCAATGCTCATGGCACATCAACTCCTGCTAATGAAAAAGGGGAGAGTGGTGCTATCGTAGCAGTTCTTGGTAAGGAAGTACCTGTATCTTCAACCAAGTCATTTACTGGACACTTGCTTGGTGCAGCTGGTGCAGTTGAAGCCATTGCAACAATTGAAGCAATCCGTAACAACTATGTACCAATGACAGCCGGAACAACAGAATTATCAGACTACATTGAAGCAAATGTTATTTATGGACAAGGCGTGGAACGTGAAATTCCTTATGCTATCTCAAACACTTTTGGATTTGGTGGGCATAATGCAGTTCTTGCTTTCAAACGTTGGGAGAATAAGTAAAGATGAATTTAAATGAAATCAAAGATTTGATGGCACAATTTGACCAGTCAAGCTTGAGAGAATTTTCTTATAAAAATGGAACGGATGAGTTACTCTTCAGTAAGAATGAAGCAAAACTTGTTGCAGAAACAAGTCCAGCACCTCAACCTGTGGTTCCAGTAGTTGGAACTACAGTAGCACCTCAAGCTCCAACTTCAACACCAGCTGTAGAAGTAGTTTCAGAAACAAGCGCTACGGAATCTGTAGCTGAAGGAGATCTAGTAGAGAGCCCACTTGTCGGAGTTGCTTACTTGGCTGCGGGACCAGACAAACCTAATTTTGTTTCAGTCGGTGATACTGTTAAAAAAGGCCAAACCTTGGTCATCATCGAAGCCATGAAGGTCATGAACGAAATTCCAGCACCTAAAGACGGTGTCGTAACAGAAGTTCTTGTTGCTAATGAAGAAATGGTTGAGTTTGGGAAAGGCTTGGTACGTATCAAATGATTGATATTCAAGGAATCAAAGAAGCTTTGCCACACCGCTATCCCATGCTCTTAGTGGATCGTGTCTTAGAAGTTAGCGAAGATACAATTGTTGCCATTAAAAATGTGACGATTAACGAACCTTTCTTCAATGGACATTTTCCTCAATACCCAGTTATGCCAGGAGTCCTCATTATGGAAGCTTTGGCACAAACAGCAGGTGTTTTGGAATTATCAAAACCTGAGAACAAAGGGAAGCTCGTTTTCTATGCTGGTATGGACAAAGTCAAATTTAAGAAGCAAGTTGTTCCTGGTGATCAGCTTGTCATGACAGCAACGTTTGTCAAACGTCGTGGCACAATCGCCGTAGTAGAAGCGAAGGCAGAAGTAGATGGTAAGCTTGCAGCAAGCGGGACTCTGACCTTTGCTATTGGAAACTAGGGAGGTTTTCCATGTTTCGTAAGATTTTAATTGCCAATCGTGGTGAAATTGCTGTTCGTATTATTCGTGCGGCACGAGAATTAGGAATTGCCACAGTCGCTGTTTATTCGACTGCTGATAAGGAAGCTCTCCACACGCTTTTGGCTGATGAGGCTATCTGTATCGGCCCTGGGAAGGCTACAGAATCTTATCTGAACATCAATGCTATCCTTTCAGCTGCGGTCTTGACTGAAGCTGAAGCCATTCACCCTGGATTTGGTTTTTTAAGTGAAAATTCCAAATTTGCCACCATGTGTGAAGAAGTCGGTATCAAATTTATCGGACCATCAGCTCGTGTCATGGATATCATGGGGGATAAAATTAACGCCCGTGCTCAAATGATTAAGGCTAATGTTCCCGTCATTCCAGGTTCAGATGGAGAAGTCCATACTGCAGAAGAAGCGCTTGCTGTTGCCGAAAAAATTGGTTATCCAGTTATGCTGAAAGCTTCAGCTGGAGGTGGTGGTAAAGGGATTCGTAAGGTTGAAAAAGCAGAAGATCTTGTTTCAGCCTTTGAAACAGCCTCTAGTGAAGCTAAAGCCAACTTTGGTAATGGAGCTATGTACCTAGAGCGTGTGATTTATCCTGCTCGACATATTGAAGTACAGATTCTTGCTGACCAAATGGGGCATGTTATTCACCTAGGTGAGCGTGACTGTTCGCTTCAACGGAATAACCAAAAAGTTTTAGAAGAAAGTCCTTCAATTGCTATCGGGAAAACACTTCGTAATGAAATTGGTGCTGCAGCTGTTCGTGCAGCGGAGTCTGTAGGCTACGAAAATGCTGGTACGATTGAATTCCTACTAGATGAAGCAAGTGGGAAATTCTACTTTATGGAGATGAATACGCGTGTCCAAGTGGAACACCCAGTAACCGAATTTGTTTCTGGTGTGGATATTGTCAAGGAACAAATCCGTATCGCAGCAGGTCAACCATTGACTTTGAAGCAAGAAGATATTGTTCTAAAAGGACACGCCATTGAGTGTCGAATTAACGCAGAAAATCCAGCCTTTAATTTTGCACCAAGTCCAGGTAAGATTACCAATCTTTATCTACCGAGTGGTGGTGTCGGCTTGCGTGTTGACTCTGCAGTTTATCCAGGTTATACCATTCCGCCATACTATGATAGTATGATTGCTAAAATTATTGTTCATGGCGAAAATCGTTTTGATGCTCTCATGAAAATGCAACGAGCTCTTTATGAACTCGAAATTGAAGGGGTTGTCACCAATGCTGATTTCCAACTCGATTTGATTTCAGATCGTCGAGTGATAGCAGGTGACTACGATACTTCATTCTTGATGGAAACTTTCTTACCACACTATCAAGAAAAAGAATAATGTAATACTCTTCGAAAATCTCTTCAAACCGCGTCAGCTTCGCCTTGGATTATATATGTGACTGACTTCGTCAGTCTTATCTACAACCTCAAAGCAGTGCTTTGAGCAACCTGCGGCTAGCTTTCTAGTTTGTTCTTTGATTTTCATTGAGTATAAAAATAGTATAAGACTGAAAAGGGNGCGGCTAGCTTTCTAGTTTGTTCTTTGATTTTCATTGAGTATAAAAATAGTATAAGACTGAAAAGGGGGATGTATGGCTCTATTTAGTAAAAAAGATAAATATATTCGAATCAATCCCAATCGTTCGACTGTAAATCAACCTCAGATCAAGCCAGAGGTTCCAGATGAGCTCTTCTCCCAATGTCCAGGTTGCAAATATACGATTTACCAAAAGGATTTGGGGAGTGAGCGTATATGCCCTCACTGTGGCTATACCTTCCGTATTTCAGCTCAAGAGCGTTTAGCTTTAACCATTGATATGGGTACGTTTTTGGAAATGTTTAAAGGGATTGAGACTCAGGATCCTTTGAATTTTCCAGGCTATCGTAAAAAATTGACTTTGATGCGTGAAAAGACAGGTCTTGATGAGGCTGTTGTAACAGGAACAGCTTTGATTAAGGGAGAGAAGGTTGCCCTTGGCATCATGGATTCTAACTTTATTATGGCGTCAATGGGGACAGTTGTTGGTGAGAAAATCACTCGCTTGTTCGAATATGCGACCGCTGAAAAATTACCTGTCGTATTGTTTACAGCTTCTGGCGGAGCACGCATGCAGGAAGGAATCATGAGCTTGATGCAGATGGCCAAAATCTCTGCAGCAGTCAAACGTCATTCCAATGCAGGTCTCTTTTATCTGACAATCCTTACAGACCCGACGACTGGAGGAGTAACAGCTTCCTTCGCTATGGAAGGGGATATCATCTTGGCAGAACCCCAAAGTTTGGTAGGTTTTGCTGGACGCCGTGTGATTGAAAATACAGTAAGAGAAGACCTACCAGAAGACTTCCAGAAAGCAGAGTTTCTTCTAGAGCATGGCTTTGTAGATGCAATTATTAAACGGCGAGAATTGCCAGATACGATTGCTCGATTAGTAAGGTTACATAAGGGGGATTGTTGATGAATATTGCAAAAATCGTCAGAGAAGCACGTGAACAAACCCGCTTAACTGCCTTGGACTTCGCAACAGGAATTTTTGATGATTTTATTGAGCTGCATGGGGACCGCTCCTTCCGTGATGATGGTGCTATTATTGGTGGTATCGGTTGGTTGGGAGACCAAGCAGTGACTGTTGTTGGAATCCAAAAAGGTAAAAGTTTACAAGATAATCTTAACCGTAACTTTGGTCAACCTCATCCTGAAGGTTACCGAAAAGCCCTTCGTTTGATGAAGCAAGCAGAAAAGTTTGGTCGTCCAGTTGTAACCTTTATCAATACTGCGGGTGCCTATCCTGGTGTAGGAGCAGAAGAACGTGGTCAAGGTGAAGCCATTGCTCGTAACCTCATGGAGATGACCGACCTAAAAGTGCCCATTATCGCCATTATTATCGGAGAAGGTGGCTCTGGTGGAGCTCTAGCTCTAGCAGTGGCTGACCATGTTTGGATGCTAGAAAACTCTATCTATGCAGTTCTCAGTCCCGAAGGCTTTGCTTCCATCTTGTGGAAAGATGGCACGCGTGCCATGGAAGCAGCTGAGTTGATGAAAATCACTTCCCATGAACTTTTGGAGATGGAAGTCGTAGATAAGGTTATTTCAGAGAGAGGCCTCTCTGCCAAAGAGCTGCTAGCTCGTGTAAAAAATGAACTTCAAACAGAAATTGAACAATTAAAACAATTACCGTTGGAGAAACTTTTGGAAGAGCGTTATCAACGCTTTAGAAAGTATTAAAAAGTAAGCTAGAACTAAAAAAGGTTCTAGCTTTTTGGTTTCTCTCAAAAATTCATTTCAGGATTAAAAATTGACAGTTGAGGAAATGGAACTGAGAGTCGTTAAAAAAAGATGTATATTATATAATAAGGAATGATCATCTATAAGTGCTACAGAGAATAGACTTAGTTTTTATAGATTTTATGCTGTGTTTGGTCAGTATGTAACTGATAAACTGAATAAGGGGGTGTTATTTTTTTCCTCCATCAAGGTAATTTAAATTTTTTAAGGAGTGAGTATGAAAAAACTTTGGCATTTGGGAGTCTATACATTCTTTATATTCCTCTCGGTTTATCTACTAGAGTTTAGTAGTCTTCATCTGACTAAGTTTTTAGGATGGGGGATAGATGGTTATTATAGCATTTCAGCAGTTGGGGAAGTAACTCTTTTAGTGATGTTTGTCTGCTGGTTAAAAAAGAAAAAAATGCTCTATATTCTTGAAAAAAAGGGCTCGAAGAAGTCAAGATTCTTTTACCTTGTAATAAGCCTAGTGGCTACTTATTTTGTTCGTCAGTTGTTGAATACTTTTCAGTTACAGTTTCATCACTTAATTGATAACAAGTTTATTTTTCAAGACCTTATTTCGACTTTATATTCAAATGGACAACCTACTTTTTTAGCGACTATTTTCTACTTTATATCTAGTGTTATCATTGCTCCTATATTTGAGGAGAGCGTTGATAGAGGATATTTTATGAATACCTTCTTTCCAAACTCTAAGTATTATCTGGATGTTTTCTTATCAGCCCTTATTTTTGGAATCAGTCATTTGGTGTTTTCCCATCGAGATCCCATCAGTTTGATGTTTTATAGTTTAGGAGGCCTTTTCTTTGCTCTTGTCTACCGTTGGACAAAGAATCTAAAAATCACAATCCTGTGCCATAGTTTTTTCAACTTTCTCACTTATGCCAAGCCCATCTGGATTTTTGTTTATAATTATGTCTATTACCACTTTTTTAGATAGTGGAAGGCAAAGAAAAAAGTGTTTGATAATTGTCAAACACTTTTTCTATATTATTTAATCTTCTTCTGTCACAAATTGACTAAGGAGTCCATTGATGAAACGGGCTGACTTTTGATCTGAAAAGCTCTTAGCAAGTTCAATAGCTTCGTTAACAGCTACGAGTTGAGGAGTATCAAATGAAGTGATTTCAAAAACTCCTAGGCGTAGTAAATTCTTTTCTACCAAAGTCAGACGATCGATGGTCCAACCGGTTTTCAAATGTTGAGTAATTTGTTTGTCCAGATCATCCTTTTTAGCTTGGACACCAGAAACGAGCTCTACAAGGAAGTTAGGAAGTTGTACGTCTGTATCTTCGCGATCATGTGTGTAGGCGAAGCGACAAGCAGTTTCTAGATCTGAACCAAATTCAAGACTCATCAAGGCTTGGAAGGCACACTTACGTAGTTCACGTCTAGATTCTAATAATGGACTAGTCATTGAGGAAGTCCTCGTCGAATAAGTCTTTCAATTCTGGTTTTGGTGTTTTATCTGGAACGATACCTGCAACGTGAATGTTGACAGCAGAGATTTCAACATCAGCCATGTTACGGACAGCATCCTTAACAGCTTTCTGGATAGCCATAGCAACCTTAGGAACTTTGACACCGTACTCTAGGTAGAGGTAGATATCAGCTGTGAGCTCATCGTTTGCTTCTTTTAGATATACGCCACGACCAAGAGAAAGTTTTGAAAGGGTGTCAGATACTGATTTGTTTGAAAAAGAGTGTACTCCTTCAACTTTCGCAGTTGCAATAGCAATGATTTTTTCAAGTACACGTGGGGCGATGACGATTTCGCCAAGTTGTTCTTCAATTCCCATAGAATGACCTCTTTCTAGTTTCTAGAGATTAGGCGCGAGAAACGTAAGTTCCTTCTGCAGTGTTGATAATCAATTTTTGACCTGCTTCGATGAAGTCTGGAACGTTTACGACAAGACCAGTTTCCATTGTTGCTGGTTTACCAGAACCTGTAACAGTAGCACCTTTGATAGATGGTTGTGTTTCAGCAACTGTCAATTCAACAGTAGTTGGTACAGTTACACCGATTACTTCAGTTCCGTAGAATTGGATTTTTACATCTGAGTTTTCAAGGATGTAAAGCAATTCGTTTTCAACATTCACAACAGGAATTTCGTATTGGTCATAAGTTTCTGTATTCATGAAGTAAGCTGTGTCGTCCATTTTGTACAAGTATTGAGCTGGAACTGTTTCGATGATCGCTTGCTCAAATTTTTCTTCTGGGCGGTAGCTTGTTTCAAATGTTGAACCAGTACGGACATCACGCAATTTCATACGCATGATAGTGTTTCCTTTACCTGGTTTGTGGTGGCTAGCTTCCAAAACGCGGATCAATTTTCCTTCAGCTGTTTCAAAAGTCATACCAGCCTTTAGTTTACTTGCTTCAATCATGTTTTTACCTCTTTAATAAATAGTTTACTCTTTATTGTACCATAAAATGCAATAATTCTCAAATATCAGATGAGCTTGAATTAGTTGACTGGTACGATATTTCCTTCTTCATCTTTAGTTACGAGAACATACTTACCGTCTACCTCGATGTAAAAGTTCTTGCTTGCAGTTTGCCCGTTATTTTGAACAGGAGCTTGAGTTTGGGCTTGTTGGTTGAGTTGACCGCCAAGTGTTTGTCCTAGATTCATTCCCATAATCATGTTCATACCATTGCCATTGCCTTCATTGTTAGCAGCAGCGATGAGAGCTTCATTACGAGCACGACGTTCTTCAATCTCAATCGTATTGTACTTCATAGCGACAAGTTCGCTATCAAGCTTACGGACAATATCTAAGCTTTCTTGATCATAGCTCAAATCTTCAAGTAGAATGTTGGTTGTTTCAATCCCATAAAGTCCAGCCCATACCTTGTTAACTTCTTGTTTTGCTAGCTCATTGAAAGTATCTTGATTGGCATTAAGGCTATAGATATCTACCTTGTTTTCATTGGTAAATTTAGCAATTGCAA
The DNA here is from genome assembly GCF_040888305.1 of Streptococcus fermentans. Lineage (NCBI taxonomy): Bacteria > Bacillati > Bacillota > Bacilli > Lactobacillales > Streptococcaceae > Streptococcus > Streptococcus fermentans. The sequence continues at coordinate 75,824 of NZ_JBFNFG010000006.1, forward strand.
TGGCAATCTTTGGTGCGATATTTTGTCGAAGTGTTCCTTGAGCTACATCTTGTAATGTAAAAGCTTTATGGTCTTCAATTTGTTGACTGATGGAGCTGACATAGAATAGGACTGGATCAGCAACTTTGATATCAAATAAGCCGTAGAAGCGGATGTTAAGTAATTGTTGATAACGTTCACTGAAGTATTCTACAGCATTCTGTGTACCGAATTTATTTCCGGCAACGGGTTGCATACGAATAAAGATGATTTCTTGTTGGGTAATGACTTGACCACCAAATGAGAAGCGGTTTTTGAAATTTTCCCAAGTACCCTTTAGGCCACCTTTTTCAAGAAGCCAGGCATTGTCTCCAGAACGCCATTCGTGGCTACCAGCTTCTAAAACGTCTCCAAGGAAGGTACCGTTGTTCACTAGAATAGCGACATAGCCTTGAGGAACAATAACGACACTACCATCTGTTAGTAGTCCAGTGTTTTGATTGCTTTGTCTAGATTTGCCATCTGGATCTTTTGAAAGAAGTTGGCCTTTAATGGCCAAAGCATCGGCTGTTAGGTTATTTGGAAGTACGATCGCTTCTTTAAATTTGCTATCGTTGAAACTATTAAGCCCTGAAGATAGGGCGGCACGAATAAATCCCATAATTTCCTCCTAATTATAAAGTTCGTCTTCATCCACAACTTCATAGGTATCAAGAACCCATTGATTTGGACTACGTGTGAGCTCAGCTCCGCAGTATTCACATTGGCTAATAGCTGAGATTTTAAGTGGAGCACCACAGTTTGGACAGTGGTCGCTAACAGCTTCATCTTGAACATTGTTTTCGGTTTGGCTACCATGTTTGCGGATAAAGTTCATTTGATAAACTGTAAATAGATCTTGTTTAGGGTCTCCTTCGATAACCTTACGAGTCTCATCATCGATAACATAGTCTCTGAGTGTAGATGAAAGGATAACCACTAAAGTATCATTTCCATCTGGATTTTCGTAGAAATCTTTAATGCGGATATTTTCAACATAGACTTTTTCTAAAACATTGGTTGTTTTTGCCCGAATATGATCTTCGAGTTGAGTACTATGTTGGGAATAGAGACTAGTACTTTCGAGAGAGCGAACCAAATTCCAATCCTTTTTAGTCCAGGCTGCCTGCAACTGAATATAGACTTCTTTAACCCATGAAGCGAAGGCATCAGCATCAAAGTTTGGATCACCATATTTGACACGATTAACAGCTAGTGTGTTGTGTTCTACTCGGCGATGGCTAGGTGGATTATACCCAGTTGAACTACCGTAAGACTTGCCAGAAGATGAATTCTGGTCGCTTAGATATTTGATGAACATGTAGAGTAAGAAACCTCCAACACCAAACATGATAAGCATGTTCATACCAGTACCTAAAGAACCACCTGAACTAGAGGAGCTACTTCCAGAGCGATAGCTACTTTTATAAGAGGAGCTGCGACTTGAGCTACTGCGGCTGCTACTTCTTGAACTACTTCGGCTAGAGCTACCACTTCGCGAATGGCCAACGCCAGCATCAATTGAGTTAAATGGTGTGAAGAAGAACAACAATAAACAAGTGGCGAGAAGAGTATATAACTTTTTCATATGTCTCCTAACTATGTGAGTACAAAGTGCAAGGCATCAAGCAATGACTGACTTCATCAACTTGTGACAGTTATATTGAGATTGATTATTGATCGTTTTTCAACTTAGCCAATTCTTGGGCAAGTAGTTTAAGAGCGACTTGTGGGTTAGCTTGACCCTTGGTTGCTTTCATGAGGAATCCAGTGAAGGCCTTGTCAGCGTTACGTTTTCCCGACTTGAAGTCGGCAACAGCGACTTCATTATCCGCAAAGACTTGATGAATAATTGGAATCAAAACATCAGGATCTGAGATTTGAACTAAACCAGCTTTTTCTACGTATTCACGCGCTCCACCACCATTTTTAGCTAGGTGAACAAAGACTTTCTTGGCAATCTTAGATGAAATCGTACCATCTTCGATGATGGCAATCATTTCTACCAAGTTTTCTGGTGTCAATTCGATTTGTTCCAGTGTCTTACCTTCGGCGTTCAAGAATTGAGCGACTTCACCTTGGAGCCAGTTAGAAACTTGTTTAGCATCACCACCGAGGGCGACAGCTTTTTCAAAGAAGTCAGAAGTGACTTTGTTTGCAGTCAACTGGCTAGCATCGTAGTCTGATAATCCGAGTTGAGAGACATAGCGAGCACGGCGCTCTTTTGGAAACTCTGGTAACTCCGTACGCATCTCTTCGATCCATTCATCTGAGATTTCAAAGAGTGGTAGGTCTGGTTCTGGGAAGTAGCGGTAGTCTGCAGCACCTTCCTTGACACGCATGAGGATAGTTGCCTTGTTAGCTTCGTCGTAACGGCGTGTTTCTTGGCGGATTTGACCGCCTGAACGAAGGATTTCAGCCTGACGTTGCACTTCGTATTCAAGACCCTTACGCACGTTTGAGAAGGAGTTTAGGTTTTTCAACTCAGTTTTGGTACCAAATTTCTCTTGACCATAAGGACGAAGGGAGATGTTGGCATCCACACGCATGGAACCTTCTTCCATCTTAACGTCGGAAATACCAGCATATTGGATCACTTCCTTGAGGGCTGTTAGATATGCATAAGCTTCTTCAGGAGAACGCATGTCGGCTTCAGATACAATCTCAATCAATGGCACCCCTTGACGATTAAGGTCGACATAAGAGAAACCATCTGTTCCGTGAGTATTTTTACCAGCATCTTCTTCCAAATGGGCACGCTCAATACCGATTTTCTTAGTTGTACCGTCTTCTAGCTCCACTTCAATCCAGCCGTTATAACCGATTGGCTCATCAAATTGAGAAATTTGATAGGCTTTAGGATTATCTGGATAGAAGTAGTTCTTACGGTCAAAGTGCATCTTCTTGTGGATGTCCATGTTGAGGGCAAGAGCTGCTTTGATACCAGCATCGACTACACCCTTATTGAGAACTGGCAGAACTCCTGGGAAAGACCAGTCAATCACGTTGGTGTTGGCATTTTGGTCATTTCCAAAGTGGGCAGATGTAGGTGAGAAGATTTTTGAATTGGTGTTGAGCTCTACGTGGACTTCAAGTCCAATGACTGTTTCAAAGTTCATTAGTTATCACCTCCAAAAATCACGGGTTGTTGTTTGTGGTAGTCTGTTGTTGCTTCAAAAGCAGCAGCAGCTTGGTAGATAGTCTCTTCAGAGTATTTTGGACCAATCAATTGTAGACCGACAGGTAAACCCTGAGCAAATCCTGCAGGAATTGAAATTCCTGGGAGACCTGCCAAGTTGACCGGGATGGTCAAGAGGTCTGCCAAGTACATGGCAACTGGATCGTGGTTGAGTGAATCCAAGTCAAAGGCTACGCTTGGAGCTGTTGGACCAAGGATGAGATCGTAATCTGCAAAGACTTTTTCAAAATCTTGGATGATGAGGGTACGCACTTGACCAGCCTTCTTATAATAAGCATCGTAGTAACCTGATGAAAGGCTGAAAGTTCCAAGCATGATACGACGTTTCACTTCGTCACCGAATCCTTGGCTACGAGTATTAACGTAAATCTCGTCCAAGTTCTTAGCGTCTTCAGCACGGAAACCATAGCGGATACCGTCAAATCGTTGCAAGTTTGATGATGCTTCTGATGAAGCGATGATGTAGTAAACAGCAACCCCATATTTTGAGTGTGGAAGGCTAACTTCTTCCACGATAGCACCTAGTTTTTCAAAGTGTTTGGCTGCGTTGAGGATGGTTTCTTTAACTTCTGGATCAATACCTTCACCAAGGTATTCCTTAGGCAAAGCAATTTTCATGCCCTTGATGTCTTGACCGATTTTTGAAGTAAAGTCGGTAATGCGGACAGGAGCAGAAGTAGAGTCTTTTGCATCTTCGCTAGCAATAGCATTGAGCAAGAGCGCATTTTCCTTAACGGTAGGAGCAAAAGGTCCAATCTGGTCTAATGAGCTACCAAAGGCAATCAGACCAAAACGTGAAACTGTTCCGTAGGTTGGTTTGAGACCGACAATTCCGTTGAATGCAGCCGGTTGGCGGATGGATCCACCTGTATCAGAACCAAGAGACAAACGGACTTGTCCTGAAGCTACAGAAGCTGCGGAACCACTAGATGATCCACCAGGAACCTTGTTGTGGTCCCAGGCATTTTTAGTTGCACCGTAGTAAGATGTTTCACCAGAACCACCCATGGCAAACTCGTCCATGTTGGTTTTCCCAACAACGATCATGCCCTTAGATTTTGCATTGGCAACAGCTGTCGCATCAAAGATTGGTTCGTAGTTGTAGAGCATTTTTGAGGCAGCAGTTGTGAGGATACCGTCTGTAGAGATGTTATCCTTAACAGCAAGTGGAATTCCTGAAAGGACATTGTCAGCGTCAATTCCAGTTTCGTCAATAGCTTTAGCTTGAGCAAGAGCTTGATCTTCAGCGATAGTGACAAAGGCATTGATAGCTTCTTCACGCGCCTTGATATCTTCAAGCGTTGCTTGCGTTAGTTCGGTTGCAGAAATTTCCTTAGATACAAGGAGGTTGTGCAACTCTTCAATGGTTTTATTGTTAAAAGTCATTAGGCATCTCCTCCATCGTCCAGGATAGCTGGTACCTTGATATAGTAATTGTCTTTTTCAGGTACATTTTTAAATAAGCGATCACGGTCAGTTCCCTCTTCGGCTACGTCTGGGCGAAGAACGGTCTTGCGATCTGCCATGGTAGTCGTTGGTTCGACATCAGTAGTGTCGACTTCGTCGAGCAATTCGACCATATCAACAATCTTAGACAAGGTTGTCGCAAACTCAGCAGTTTCTTCTTCTGAGAATTTTAATTTTGAAAGATTGGCAACGTGTGTTACCTCTTCTTGCGTAATTTTCATCTTGCATCCTTTCGTGAAATGATGATTATTTATCTGTTCTATTTTACCATATTTTCCTATAAATAAGGTAAGTCAAGTTGAAAAGAAGTAGAAATTGAAAAAGGATTTTAATTCGATATAATGGTTGAAAATAGAAGCAAGAACAGCATTGGTTTTTAGTCGGCAAACAAGATGGAGACATTTACCGATTCGAATAAGTTAAGGAGAACATATGACAATTTGGGATTTACTTTTTACCAGTAAAAAAACAGTCCCTCCAGACTTGGGGACATGGTACATTTTGTTACCGACTTCTTTGCTAGTCATAGCTGCTCTATCAATTCGCTATGCCTCCTCTAAACCTTATCGAGATTTTTGGTATTGGGGTCAATTGATTCAATTACTGATTATCAACGTTTGGTATATTGCTGCGCGCCTGCCCCTGTCTGAGGCTCTCCCTTTTTATCATAGCCGCATGGCTATGTGGATGATTCTTTTTGCCCCTAATAAGACCTTTTTCAAACAATATTTTGCCTTGGTTGGAGTATTTGGTTCTATTATGGCTTTAGTTTATCCAGTTTTTTATCCGTTTCCTTTCCCTCATGTTTCGTCGGTCAACAATGTTTTCGGACACTGGGCCCTCTTGGCTAACTGCTTGATTTATCTTATTAGATATTATAAAGTTGAAAAAGGGGATACTTGGAAAATATGTCAGATGACCTTTGGTGTCAATGCTATTATCTTTCTAGCCAACCTCTTGACAGGAGGGAATTATGGCTTTTTGAGTATTCCCCCTGTGATTGGGGATCATGGCGCCTTGGTTAATTATTTGATAGTGACCAGTTTGATGACAGGGATCCTCGTCCTTATCAATCAACTCGTTAAATATAAACATAAGAATAGTTAATGTAGTACTGAATTCGTTACCTTAAGGAGATTTTATGCATCATTTTATTACAAGAACCCAAACCACACCACCGCCTATTCCGATTTTCTGGTATTGTGTCATGATAGGCCTTCTTGCCTTGTCTATTTATGCTTCTCTTACTTACTACAAAAATCCCAAATTTGTTCGATTATTTAAGTGGATTCAAATAGCGCAACTGCTAGCTCTTTACACTTGGTATATTGGTTTTAGCATTCCATTTTCGAACAGCCTGCCTCTTTACCATTGCCGTTTGGCCATGTTTGCAGTAGTTTTCTTGCCAGATAAATGGAAAACCAAGCAGTATTTTGCCCTTATGGGGGCTAGTGGAGCAGTATTTGCTTTGGGCTATCCGGTTTTTGATCCATATGATTTCCCGCATATTACCAGTTTTTCATTCCTGATTGGGCATTATGCTCTCTTGGTTAATTCCTTGGTCTATCTCATGAACCACTACGATAAGACCTTACTTAAAAAGTATCGCATTATCGCCTACACTTTTGTTCTCAACCTTTTCCTAGTTGGAGTTAATCAAGTAACAGGTGGGAATTACGGGCTTTTGAATACCACGCCTTTTATCCCAGATGCTCCTATATGGATAAAGTATCTTCTGGTTTCAATCATTCTATCTGCAGCTCTAGTACTCTTTGATATCTTGTTTAAGAAACGTTGGCAAAAGAAAATTGCTCTAGAAACGATTCATCTGTGAAGCGATATTAAGAGTGATAGATATAAATAATCAACAAAAGAATCTGAAGAGCAGGTCTAGTATCTTGACCTGCTTTTTCTTGTGTAAGCAATTGAAAAACTCTCTAAAATCCGATATAATGGAGTGTTGAAAGGAATTTTAGAGTCCGATGTAATAAAGAGTGATTATAAATTGAAATTATTAAAAAGTAGAAAGAAAGAGAACTTATGAACATTCAAGAAGAAATTAAAAAACGCCGTACCTTTGCCATCATCTCTCACCCGGACGCGGGTAAAACGACTATTACAGAGCAATTGCTCTATTTTGGGGGAGAGATTCGTGAGGCAGGTACTGTAAAAGGAAAGAAAACAGGAAACTTTGCTAAGTCAGACTGGATGGATATCGAGAAACAACGTGGGATTTCGGTAACCTCATCTGTCATGCAGTTTGACTACGATGGGAAACGGGTAAACATCCTAGACACTCCAGGACACGAGGACTTTTCAGAAGATACCTATCGGACCTTGATGGCGGTGGATGCTGCGGTCATGGTAGTGGACTCTGCCAAGGGTATCGAGGCCCAAACCAAGAAATTGTTTGAGGTTGTCAAACACCGCGGGATTCCAGTCTTTACCTTTATGAACAAGTTAGACCGTGACGGTCGTGAGCCACTGGATCTCTTGCAAGAATTGGAAGAAGTTCTAGGTATTGCGAGCTACCCGATGAACTGGCCAATCGGGATGGGGAAAGCCTTTGAAGGCTTGTATGACCTCTATAACCAACGTTTGGAACTCTATAAAGGGGATGAACGCTTTGCTAGTCTGGAAGATGGGGACAAACTATTTGCTAGCAACCCATTCTACGAGCAAGTCAAGGATGACATCGAACTCTTGCAAGAAGCTGGAAATGAATTCTCAGAAGAAGCCATCCTTGCGGGTGAATTGACTCCGGTATTCTTTGGATCAGCCTTGACTAATTTTGGTGTGCAGACTTTCTTAGAAACCTTCCTCAAGTTTGCTCCAGAACCACACGGTCATAAGAAGACAGATGGAGAAATTGTCGATCCTTACGACAAAGATTTCTCAGGATTTGTCTTTAAAATTCAAGCCAACATGGACCCTCGTCACCGTGACCGTATCGCCTTTGTCCGTATCGTATCGGGTGAATTCGAGCGTGGTATGAGTGTTAATCTCCCTCGTACTGGTAAGGGAGCTAAGCTGTCAAATGTTACTCAGTTTATGGCTGAAAGTCGTGAGAATGTCACTAATGCCGTAGCTGGAGATATCATCGGGGTTTACGATACCGGTACTTATCAGGTTGGGGATACACTAACTGTTGGAAAAAATAAGTTTGAGTTTGAACCATTGCCAACCTTTACACCTGAGATTTTCATGAAAGTTTCTGCTAAAAACGTCATGAAGCAAAAATCTTTCCACAAGGGAATTGAGCAATTGGTGCAAGAAGGAGCTATTCAGCTTTATACCAACTACCAAACAGGTGAATACATGTTGGGTGCCGTTGGTCAATTGCAGTTTGAAGTCTTCAAACACCGTATGGAAAATGAGTACAATGCAGAAGTGGTTATGAGCCCAATGGGTAAAAAGACGGTTCGCTGGATCAAACCTGAAGATCTGGATGAGCGTATGTCTTCAAGCCGAAACATCCTTGCCAAAGACCGCTTTGACCAGCCTGTTTTCCTCTTTGAAAACGACTTTGCCCTCCGTTGGTTTGCAGATAAGTATCCGGATGTAGAGTTAGAGGAAAAGATGTGATTCAGTAAGTCTACTTGATTGCAAAGCAATCTAAGTAGACTTACTGAATCACTAACTTAGTTTTACAAATGGAATCGATTTGTAAAACTAAGTGTCGTAATCTAATAAACACTATCCACTAAGACGGTTTACCTAAACGCTTCACTAGGCAAAGCCCACGAATCGATACCATTCGTGGGCTTTGCCGTCGTAACAGAAAGGAAGTGGTCTAGCTACCTGTCTTACTAACTGCGTTTGGCAAATGAAATCGATTTGCCAAACTCTGTGTCGTAGTTCAGTAAATTTATGTGGTTGTATAACAATCTAAGTAACTAACGCCAAGTTTCTATGGAACTTGGCTAGGCGCTCCACTAGTAAAACTTTCCGTCGTAAGGATTAGATAGTGTATTACCTACCTGCCTTACTAACTCATCGACGAAAAATAATCGTTTTCGCCTCTTCGTGTCGTAATGCTCTGTGTCGTTATCTAACAATTGGTAACAGTTAGAAAGTGGTCTAGCTGCCTGCCATTGTCATACTAATTGCGTGTTGTAGCGGAAAATGAGTACCTTAGTTGGTCCCATACCTCAAATCTATTGAAAAAAGCCAAGAAAAATATCTTCTTGGCTTTTCTTGTAGGCTGGTGTTAACAAAATTCCTAAAACTCCGCCCTGGTGAGGGACGGAGTTTAGGAGGTCTTTTTTAGGTCGCTAATCGGTAAACAGCTTCAGCATAGATATCCATAGCATGATAGAGATCATCTAGGATTGCATATTCATTTGCTTGGTGTTCCGTTTGCTCTCTTCCTGGGAAGAGGGCACCAAAAGCGACACAGTTTGGCATCGTACGTGCAAAGGTTGCACCGCCAGATGATAGAGCAGGACTATTGTCACCAGTTTTTTCTTCATAAACCTGCATGAGTGTAGTGACGAGCATACTATCTCTTGCCACGTAAAGTGGTGCTAGGTAGTCAAATTCTTGGTAGCTAAGTTGGTAAGATTTTGCACACTCTATCAGCTTATTGACAAGTTCATCCTTGTCAATAAGGACTGGGATTCGGATATCAATTCGAATCTCAGAACTTTCGGGAGTAATGATTAAGGCGGCCACATTAAAGGATAAATGTCCAGAAGGCTGGTCACTGATATCACCAAAGATTCCTTTTCCTTGACCCTCTTGACCAACTTCTTTGGCAAGAAATGTAAGTGCAGGATGGGATTGAATGGAATCAAGGACGGTGGCTAGTCGAATGACTGCATTAATCCCTTGACTGGCATCCTTGGCATGCTTAGATAGTCCTAGAACAGTAAGGGACTGATCATTTTGTTGATAATCGTAGCCAGCAGCTATTAGACCTTCTTGGAGTTGTTCCATAAGTGGTCCTAGATAAGTTGCCTTATCAGGTACGACATTGAAAGCTCCACCTATATCTAAGGCGAGTTGTTCTGATCCAGGTCCATGAAGTTTGACCTGAAGGAGCCCTTTTTCTGCATAGGTTAATGGGAATGATGAGTCAGGAGCAAATCCCATGCTGGCCTGTTCTTCAAGGGCATTATATCTTGCCATGCAACGCCAAAGAGTTTCCTCATCAGTACCAAATATGAAACGAACCCGTTTTTTGAATTGAATTCCTTGGTCAAGTAAGCTTTTGACTGCGTAAAGGGCTGCAAGAGAAGGTCCTTTATCATCCTGCGAGCCCCGACCATAAATCCGCCCATCTCTGATACTAGCTTCAAATGGAGGAGTTTCCCACTCTGTCAAATCGCCTGCAGGAACTACATCTAGGTGGCAGAGGATGGCAAGGAGATCCCCCTCACCAACTTCTGCATACCCATAATATCCTTGAGTATCAAGATAGGTTTTAAAACCAAGATCTTGACACAAGTCTAGCGTTTTTTTCAGGACATCTTGAATGGCTTGACCAAAGGGAGTGCCATTTTCACCTTCATTGAGAACAGAAGGATAAGAGATGATTGTTTTCAAACTTTGAAGAAAATCCTCTTTGATTGATTCTGTAATATAGGATTTCATCCGTATTTCCCCTTTTGACTATAAGAATGGCACTAGGGTACCCAAGATAAGAAGTAGAATACTTGCAATGACAATTGAGATGACAAGTTTTCCGACAAATTTCCACCAAGTTCCAAGGCTGACACGACCGAGAGCAAGAGCTCCCATGACAATACCTGAAGTAGGAGTCACTAGGTTAAGGACACCAGATGCAGATTGGTAGGCAGTAACAATCAGGCTGGCTTTGACATTGACAAATTCTCCAAGAGGAGCCATGATCCCCATGGTTGCACTAGCCAGACCAGATGAAGAAGGAATGAGGAAGGACATAGGTAGGTAGAAGATATAGGTTAATACGATGAAGATTTGAGGAGAGAGACCTTGAAGGCCAACTTCACCCCAATGTAGAATGGTTGCAGTAATCATACCATCGTTCATGATAACTTGGATACCACGAGCAACCGCACAAATCAAGGCTACTGAAAGCAAATCTGCAGCACCAGTTAAGAAGGTAGAGACGATTTTTCCTTCTTTAAGACCATAGACAACACCAATCAAGATCCCCATGACGGCAAAGAGCATAGCGCCTTCTGGGAAGTACCAGCTACCGAATGGTTGAGCAGATGAACCGATGATGCCTCCGATTACAGGAAAACCGATTAACCAATTTTTGAAGTCTTCAAAGATAGTAACATGCAAATCAACCCAAGGGATGAAACTTGCAATCATAATGATAAAGGTTACTACAAATAAAGCGAGGACATGTTTTTGTTTCTTGCTCAAGGTAGATGGTGCATCATCGTTTTCTGAAACATTAAAGTGTTTGATATCTTCTTCGCGTTGAGCGTAAACGAGTGATTTAGTAGGATCTTTTTGAATCTTTTCTGCATAACGATAGACAAAGTAAGTGCTGATACCTGTCATTACGAACCAGAAGATAACACGGAGAATAACACCATCCATGGATGAAATGCCTGCAGTATCAGAAGCAATAACAGTAGCAAATGGATTCAATGTAGATGCCAAACAACCAACTTGAGAACCTAGTAAGATGATGGCTACGGCAGTAATACTATCAAAACCAACTGCCATCATCACAGGAATAAGAAGGGGATAGAAGGCCATAGTTTCTTCTCCCATACCATAAGTAGTTCCTCCAAGTGCGAAGAGGGGCATGAGGATGAGAATCAACATTTTTTCGCGGCCCTTATATTTTTTAACGATGGAGGCAATTCCTACATCGAGTGTACCAGTAGCATTTACGACACCAAGGAAACCTCCGACCATAAGGATAAAGAAGGCAACGTCGATAGCTGCGCTGGTTGGTTTGTGACCGAGCATGGCACGAATTGGTGCCATGAGGACATCGTAAATCCCTTGAGGATTTGAGTCAACAGTTTGATAGGTACCTGCGATGAGGTTACCTGCTTCATTGGTATCATACTTACCTGCTGGAATGATCCAGGTTAAAAATGCCATGATGGTAATGATGATAATCAAAACAGTGTATGCTGAAGGCATTTGAAACCTTTTTTTATTTTCACTCATTTGTTTTTCCTCCTAAACTATGTCACACAGTATAAAAACGAATGATGTGGCAAGAGTGCTGACTAAACTTTCTTGAAAGGTATGACTAAACTATTCATCTTTCACGATGATTGTTCCACTTTCAGATTCAATCAAAGCTCCTAGATTGATAAGAGAAGTGATAACTGCTTTTCCTGCTGGACGATTAGTCACAAAATCAATGGCAGCTTGGATTTTTGGTAGCATACTACCAGGAGCAAATTGCCCCTCTTGAATGTATTTTTGAAGTTGACTTACAGTTACCCGTTCCAACTTTTCTTGATTTGGTTTGTTATAGTTGATATAGGCATAATCGACGCCAGTTAAAATGATGAAGAGATCTGCTTCGACTAGCTCTGCCAAGCATTGCGATGCAAAATCCTTATCGATGACAGCTTCTACTCCTGAGAAGTAACCGTTTTCATTTTTGGTTATAGGAATACCTCCACCGCCTGCTGCGATGACAATTTGTCCCTTGTCCAAGAGTGTGCGTATACTATCGATTTCTTTGATATAAACAGGTTTTGGAGAAGCCACTACCTTACGCCAACCACGACCTGCATCTTCTTTAAAGTTAGCCCCAGTTTTTTCGCTTTCTGCTTTAGCCTCTTCTTCTGAGTAGAATGGACCAATGGGTTTACTTGGATTGAGAAAGGCAGGATCATTCTTGTCCACGACAACTTGTGTGACAACAGAAACGACAGTTTTATCAAGATGAATATCCTGTAAAGCATTTTCCAGAGCATTCTGGAGCCAAAAACCGATGCTACCCTCTGTCATAGCAACAAGTGAATCGAGAGGAAAGGCAGGGTTTTTTTCGGAATTCGCTGCTAGGTTTTGGAGGAGGAGGTTACCGACTTGAGGTCCATTGCCATGGGTGATAATCAATTCATCGCCATTTTGGATGAGTTTCACCAGATGGCGTGCTGTTTCTGCTAGAGCAGCTTCTTGAGCTTGAGCAGATGGATCTGTGGATAGAATGGCATTTCCTCCAAGAGCGACAACGATTTTACGATGAGACATGAGCGCTCCTTTCTTTTGGATGAACAAAAGCAAATTTTGGTTAAAAGCTTGGATTTGGAAATTGAGAAGAAAGACTTTTGACAGACGAGTTGAGTTGAAATTGCGAATAACTGGAAGACAGTTAATTGTTATTGTTATGAGGTTTTTGCTTGAATGGTGACTATCAGCAAACTCCAACTCAGAGCTCGTAACTATTACAAAAAGGGACCGGACTAAAACACTAGTCTCAGCCCCTAAGCTGTTTCTTATAGTTTGTATCACACTTTAGGAATGTAGAGATTTCCTAGTGTAGCAGCCATAACGGCTTTAATGGTGTGCATACGATTTTCTGCTTGATCAAACTGACGAGCATATTTGCTATGGAAGACCTCATCAGTTACTTCCATTTCTTTAACGCCAAATTTCTCATCTACTTGTCTGCCATAGATTGTGTTTGTATCATGAAAGGCTGGTAAGCAGTGGAGGAAGATTAAGTTTTCATTGCCTGCTTTCTTAACAAGATCCATATTGACTTGGTAAGGTTTTAGCAAAGCGACGCGTTCTGCAAACTTATCTTCTTCGCCCATAGATACCCAAACATCAGTGTAAAGGACATCAGCCCCTTTTACAGCTTCGTCAGCATCTTCTGTGATGAGAATGTGAGCCCCACTTTCTTTGGCATATCCCTCAGCCAGAGCAACAACTGCTTGATCTGGGAAAAGTTCTTTTGGTGAAAAGACATGAACGTTCACCCCAAGGATGGCTCCTGTTACTAGAAGGCTATTGGCAACATTATTACGGCCGTCACCACAGTAAACCAAAGTCAAACCTTCAAGATGTCCGAAATTTTCTAGTACTGTCAAATAGTCTGCAAGCATTTGAGTTGGGTGCCATTTATCCGTCAAGCCATTCCAAACAGGAACACCAGAGAATTTAGCTAATTCCTCAACCATATCTTGACTAAAACCACGGAATTCAATACCATCAAACATATGTCCCAAAACTTTTGCGGTATCTTCAGTAGTTTCTTTTTTACCTAGTTGAATATCGTTGGCCCCTAGGTATTCTGGATGTGCACCAAGATCAATTGCTGCAGTAGTGAAGGCTGCGCGTGTACGTGTAGAAGTTTTTTCAAATAAAAGAGCAATATTTTTACCAGCTAGATAGCGGTGTTCGATGTTTCGTTTTTTAAGATCCTTCAAGTGAGCTGAAAGTCCAATCAAATATTCGAGCTCTGCACGGGTAAAATCTTTTTCAGCTAGAAAACTTCTTCCTTGAAATACTGAATGTATCATTCTATATATCCTTTTCTAACAAGCATGATTCTGCTAGCAGATGCTAGGCAGAAATAGGAAGAATCTAAATGTCTTCGCGTTCAAACGGCATTGACATGCAACGAGGTCCACCACGACCGCGTACCAATTCCCTTCCACGAATCTTAATTAAACGAAGTCCGTATTCTTCAAGTTTTTTATTAGTCACAGTGTTGCGTTCATAAACGACTACGACACCTGGTGCAATAGCGAGAGTGTTAGAGCCATCATTCCATTGTTCACGAGCAGCTGCAACGATATTCCCATCACCACAAGGAATGAGTGTAACTTTTTCTAAACCAAGGTTTTGAGCAAGGAGTTCTGCCAAATCTCCTTTTTCTTCAACAATCTTGAGTTTTTCATTTTCGTAAGTAACAGAATAAACGCGAAGGTTGCCTTGGATTTCAGGGTGGATTGTAAATTTGTCATAGTCTACCATGGTGAAGACGGTATCCAAGTGCATGAACTTACGGTTGTTTGAAAATTCAAAAGCCAAAACTTTCTTGAAGCCAACATTCTTTTTGAAGATATTAACCAAAAGTTTTTCGATAGAAGCAGCATCAGTGCGCTGAGATATCCCAACTGCTAGGACATCTTTGGAAAGAACAAGTTCATCTCCACCTTCAATACGAGTAGTTTCTTCACGGTTATAGATGAGCTCTACCTTACCTCCATAGATTGGGTGATGCTTGAAGATGTACTTACCATAAAGTGTTTCGCGATTGCGTGTATCGGCGTACATGTGATTAAGTGATACTGCATTCCCGATAGTCGCAAATGGGTCGCGAGTGAAGTAAAGATTTGGCATTGGATCGATGGCAAACGGATAGTTAGATTCAACCAAGTCAGTTAATCCTTTGCCTTCTTCAGGGATGTCAGGTAATTCAACTTTTTGAACACCTGACATTGTTTTCTTGATCAGTTCAAGGTTGTCGTCAATATCATGAAGCAGTTTTCGGATGGCATTTTTAGTTTGTCGACCACGAATATTTGCTTCGTTGAGGTATTCTTCGATGAACTGGTCACGTATTTCAGGAGAAGTTAATGATTCAGCAGCCAATTGTTCAAGATAGAGCACTTCGATTCCTTCGTCACGGAGTGCCTGAGCAAAGGCGTCGTGTTCACTTTGGGCATCTGCTAAGAATGGGATGTCATCAAAGAGCAACCTCTCAAGGTGATCTGGCATCAAGTTTTCTAATTCTTGACCCGGACGGTGCAACATAACTTTTTTCAGTTTTCCAATTTCTGAGAAAACATGAATTGGATGTGAAGACATGGGAATCCTCCTTTTTTCTCGTGTGTACCAAATTATATTGGTATCGCTTACAAATTAATAGTATCACAAATTAATATGCATTACAAGAGATATGATAAGGCCTAAAAGGCTTTAAAATGCCTATTTCAAAGGATTTCTTACATTTTTTTATAAGAATATTCACAAATATACATGTTGAATTAACTTATTTTTATATTCTATAAAATTTATGCATAAAAATATTTTTAAAATTTTTTTAAAAATTTTTTTAAGTTGGTAGAAAAAATGAATTTTTCCGAGATAAAGTGCTGTTTGAAACAAAAAAATCCCTTAGAGCAGGACGATTGATCTAGCCTAAAGGAATGGATAGTTGGGTATTAGATACCGAAATTTTTCATAAAAATTGTGAAGAGTGCCAGTAAGATGAAGCTGATACTATTAAGTAGCATATGGACCGAGATAGACATTTCCAAACGTCTGGTACGATAAGCAGTCCAAGAGAGGACGGCTGACATCCAACCATAAATCAAGAAGGAAGGGAGATTAGAAGGCATATGTGCAAGAAGGAAGATTAGCCAACCAATGACATAGCCAAACTTTTCGTAGCCTTGGAAGAGTTTGGTAGGAATAATCCCGCGACAAATGATTTCTTCACAAATAGGTGCGATTAAAACGATGAGGAAGAAACTGCTAATCAGAGAGCTTTCAGAAACAAGGTTGTTAATTACTTGTTGATTAGCAGTTGTTGTTTGTTTCACGAGTTGTAACCAGATTCCACCCACAAGATTTCCAACATAAATAGCTAGATAGCTTAAGACAATGCGAGGAAGATCGTTAATGGTGAGAAGTTTAGATTTTAAATCCAGCAACTTGCTCTTATGGGCTCCGTATAAAAAGATAGCAAGTACAAGAATCGAAATAAGGGACACAAGAATTGTTGACCAGATTGGATTAAACTGAATTTTAGTTAGTATAGCTAGAGTTAGCATAGGAGTCTGAGATAGAAAGATAGCTACTAACAAAATCCCAAACCAAGCGAGTCGTTTACGAAAATCTTTAAAAAAGTTCATTGATGTATCTCCTAAAAAATTTTTATTAATTATAACATAATTATTGCAAGGATTCTATTTGTTACCATAAGAGGAAGGTACAAACGACAAATAGAATATCCCGAATCAAATGACTGTAGAATGACACCTCTTGTCTTAAGTTTTTTGGGAATAAAAAACTGAGAAATAAAGCGCCAAGGCCAATATAAAAAGCGATGGATAAAATGGTGATTGGATTACGTAGGAAGATTAAAATGGAAATGAAGATGATGGAAAATCTCACTTCCTTGCTACTGGAATTTTTTTGCAACCTTCTCCATTTTTCCAAGGGGAAAAAGGTAATAAGATCAACTCCAAAGAGAAAAAAGAAGGAGGGGAGGATGAGTTCTACAGCTTCTTTTTGAAGTAAGTTGACAGTAACGATAGTATCTGATAGAACCATCCCAACCCCGCAGAGGTTGACCACAATCATCATACTATAAAATAAAAAGATAAAGCGACTCCTATCAATCAGTCTATCTCTTTTCAGGTTGTGATTAGATAAATAATGCATAAAGGCACAAGACCCAGATAAGCCCAATAAAGCCAGTAGAAAATAAAAACAGGATTGTTTGAGGGCCAGAGAGGTTCCAGACCAAAAGATACAACTACAAAATGCCAGTTGGATTAAGGCAAAGAACAAGAGTAGTCGAATTGATTTTATGACTTTTTCCATAAAGTATCCTCTATATTTTTTTCTTATTATAGCTAAAAGATAGGAGAGAAAAATCCTTAAATTCCCAATTGTCGATTTTTAGAGCTGTCTTGTCTTTTAAACTAAAAAATCCCCCTTCAAGGGTTCCTTGAAGAGGGGAGATAGGTTGTACAGTTGATTGTTCTAACGTTTAGACCAAGTGCGCTTCATAAAGAGCAGTATGATTGGATAGATTTCAAGACGTCCTGCAATCATTGCAAAAGATAGTAGAAGTTTTGAAAATGGACTAAAAATTGAGAAACTTGCAGTTGTTCCTAAAATAGGACCGATATTGTTAAAACAACTGAAAACAGCACTCGTGACAACCATTAAATTATTGGTATCTAAACTGACGATGAAAATCAAACTGAGTAGAATCATGATATAAACCACAAAATACTTCAGGATCTTGTGCTGGGTATCCTTATCAATAACCGTTTGATTAACCTGAAGGGTTAACACACGGTGAGGTGATATGGTAGACAAGATTTGATTTTTAGCAATTTTAGATAGGATGACTCCACGGATGACCTTGAGACCACCAGCGGTAGAACCAGCAGAACCACCGATTGCCATCAGCATTAGCAAGATGTATTGAGAGAACAAAGGCCAGTTCGTGATATCTCCATATCCAAAACCGGTAGTGGTAATGATGTTAGATACTTGGAAGAAGGCCATCTCAAAACTTTGAGAAACTCCGCTATAGAGGTGAAGCGTGTTGAGTGTGATTAGACCAGTAGATATGGCTACAATCAAGAGATATGCTCGGAGTTCTTCATCAAAAAAGAATTCCTTGATACGACGGAGCATGAGGTAGTAGTAGAGATTGAAATTGACACCAAACATCAAAACCCCGACACTTGTCAGATAGGTGATGAGAGAGCTTTGGTAGTGGGCAATACCGTCGTTATAGACAGTGAAACCTCCAGTTCCAGCGGTTCCCATAGCAATAACAAAACTATCGTAGAGTGGCATCCCAGCAAGGTAATAAATAACCACAAAGAGGGCGAACATAGCCAGGTAGAGGATGTAGAGGATCTGAGCTGTGTTTTTAAGCCTAGATACCACTTTACCAAATACTGGGCCAGGAACCTCTGCCTTCATAACTTCTAAGTGGCTATTTTTAGCGTTGTCCATAATCGCTAAAGCAAACACCAGCACCCCCATCCCTCCGATGAGATGGGTAAAGCTACGCCAGAATAGAAGAGAACGGCTTAAGACAGAAACATCGTTGAGGATAGTTGCTCCTGTCGTTGTAAAGCCAGAACTAATCTCAAAGAAGGCATCTATGAGATTGGGGATTTGTCCAGAAAAAACAAAAGGAAGAGCTCCAAAGAAAGACCAGAGGATCCAACATAGAGCAACAATCAAGACCCCTTCTTTTGCATAGATACGTTGTTTTTTTGGCTTGCTAATGATGCCGAGAACTCCTAGAACCACAAGTATACCAATAGTAGAAAAAAGAGCTGTGAAAACTTGGCTAGATTCTCGATAATAGAGAGCAACACTAACAGGAACTAAGAGTAGTACAGCTTCTATCAAGAGCAATTTTGCGAGAAGAAAGCGAATCATACTTCTATTCATGGCTTACCTCTCTAGCAAATCGTAAATCTTGGTGATATTTGACAGTAGTGTGATAACCACTAGCTTATCACCGACTTGAAGACTATCTTCACCAGTTGGGAATATAGTTTTTCCATTACGAATAATAGCAGCAATCAACAAATCTTTTTTGAATTTAAGTTGAGACAAGGGTTTGCCAGTCATTTTATTGGCTTCCTTGATGAGAAATTGAAGTGTCTCAAGCTGTCCATTTGCAAGGTGGTGCATAGCCTGAAGGTCTGAATATTGAGCATTAGCACGACCATGGATAAAGTGCATAATGGTATCGACAGCGATTGTTTTTGGTGTGATGATACTAGAAAACTCTGGAGCATGGATAATCTCTAGAAGGCTGGTTCGGTTGACCTTAGTGATATTTTTCTGAACACCTACACTATCTAAGAACATAGAAGTAATGATATTTTCTTCGTCAACGCCAGTAAGAGTTGCGACAGCATCGTAATGTTGAGCACTTTCTTCTAGGAGAATATCTTTTGCCGTTCCGTCACCTTGTACAATATAGAGTTTGGGATATTTTTGGCTGAAAAATGCTGCACGATCTGGATTGAGCTCAATGACCTTGGTATCGATACGGCTATCCTTTAAAATGCCAACGAGATAGTAAGCGATTTTTCCTGCACCGACAATGAGCAAGCTCTTAACAACACGAGATTTGACATAGTTATGAAAGAGCATCATATCAACTCGATCACCTGTAACAAAGATTCGGTCCTTGTCTTGGAGGACCATATCTCCACTTGGAATCATGAGCTTATGGTCTCGCTCAATAGCACAGACGATCACATTGCCAAACTTTTTCCGAAAGTCTGCGATAGACATCTGACAAATATTGCTATCCTTACGGACAACAAATTCCATTAGACTAACCAAACCACCTGCAAAACGCTCAACAGATAGAGCATTTGGGAAATCGATAATATTAGCGATAGCACGAGCTGCAAGGAGTTCAGGATTGACAATCAGAGAGAAACCTAGAATATTTTTTTCTTTGAAATAGGGGTTGGAATATTCAGGATTGCGGACACGAACAATAGTTTCTTTAGCCCCCATTTTTTTAGCCAGAAGAGCTGAAACCATGTTGACTTCATCATACTGAGTCATAGCAATAAAAATATCACAGTCTTGGACATTAGCTGCTTCTAGTATAGCAAAATCAGCTCCATTACCTGCAATTCCCATAATGTCAAAACGGCTTGTCATGTAGTTAAGAACAGTTTCATTTTGTTCAATGAGGACAACATCATGATTGTCAGCGACAAGCGAACGACAGAGGGCAGAACCAACTTTCCCCCCTCCGACAAGAATAATCTTCATGTTATATAACCTACTTTTTCAATATGTATCTATCATACTCTTTTTTAGAATAAAATGCACTCGGCAACCGACTCTTTTCATTATTAGGGTGGAAAATTGTCTCATTAATAATCTTACTTGTTCAAAATTTAAGATATAAATCAGCTATTTTCGTCTAATTCTAATGAATATAGAAGCATTTTTAACTAATGTAAATATGTTTGTAAAAAAATTGAAAAAATCAAGTCATTTCTATTGACAATCAAGCTGAAAGTGATATACTAAAACAGTAGTTTCGCTGATTTACTTCAAACCTGTTGTGAGGTAAGTTAACGACGCCTTAACCACGCTGTTTGCTGAGCTTGACTCCGGGCAGTGTGGCTATTTTTTTGCACTAGTGAGAGGAAACAAGGCATGACAAATCACATTGTATTATTTGAACCCCAGATTCCACAAAATACGGGTAATATTGCTCGTACTTGCGCAGCAACGAATGCGCCCCTTCATATTATCAAACCGATGGGTTTTCCTATTGATGATCGTAAGATGAAGCGGGCAGGTCTAGATTATTGGGACAAGCTTGAGATTCATTTTTATGATAGCTTGGCTGATTTTATGGGAAAAATGGATGGTCAGCTCTACCTGATTTCCAAGTTTGCAGAAAAAGTCTATTCAGATGCAGATTTCACGACAGAAGGAGATCATTATTTTCTCTTTGGGCGAGAAGATAAGGGCTTGCCTGAGGAATTTATGCGTGAGCATCCAGAAAAGGCTCTCAGAATTCCTATGAATGATGAACATGTTCGTAGTCTGAATGTATCTAATACAGTATGTATGATTGTCTATGAGGCTCTCCGACAACAAAACTTTGTGGGTCTCGAACTGGTTCACACTTATGAAACAGATAAATTGAAATAAACACTTAGATAAAATGCTTGCGCTTGCAAGCTTTTTTTGTTATCATAAAGGGGTCTTCAGGGCTGGGTGTAATTCCCGACCGGCGGTGACTTTTACTAGCTATTTTGGCTTACTCGTCGTTGTCTTGTCTCGATATACTTAAGTATCATCTTCGACTGCGGCGCCTAGATTAATCCAAAATATCTTAGTAAAAGAAGTCCGCGAGCGCAAGCTGATGTGGTGAGATTCCACAACCGACAGTATAGTCTGGATGGGAGAAGACGAAAGAATGGCTTTGTCTATTCTAATTGATTTTTTATAGGTAAATTGCAACCGCTTGCTTAAACAGAGTGAGGGGAAACTTTTGGAATATAAAAATAGAGGGTAGATAGAGGAATCCTTTCCAACTTCTTCTGATTTTATAGAAAATTGGAGGAACCTGTTATGACAAACACACGTCGACTTTCGACCATTGCAATTCTATCAGCGCTTTCATTTGTGTTGATGTACTTTGACTTTCCGCTTTTGCCAGCGGCATCCTTCTTGAGGGTTGAGTTCAGTATTTTACCGGTCCTTGTGGGCTTGGTAGTCTTGGATTTACCAGCAGCTTTTGGAGTGCTTTTCCTTCGGTCCTTGTTGAAAATCCTTTTGAACAATCAAGGGGTTAGTACCTATATTGGTTTACCGATGAATATTGTTGCCTTGGGAGTCTTTGTGCTTGCTTTTGGTTTGATTTGGAAAAAAGAGCGAACAACTATGCGTTTCGTCCTAGCTTCACTAGCTGGTACGCTTGGTTTGACTCTAGCTATGCTAATTCTGAACTACGTCTATGCTGTTCCTTTGTACGCTAAGTTTGCTAATTTTGATATTGAGAAAATCTTAGGATTGAGCAACTACCTGATGACTATGGTCTTGCCTTTTAATCTGATTGAAGGTATTATCTTTGCCATCTCTTTCTGGTTGTTGTTTGTCCTTTTGAAACCAACTTTAAAATACTATGAAAGATAAACAAACATATTTGATGAAGGGCTCTTTTGCCCTTTTGCTTTTTGTAATTTTAGGTTATATTGTTAAGTTTTACCCTAATATGCTGATTGGCTTTGATCAACCAATCCAGACTGCTATTCGAGGTGACTTACCTGCTTCCTTGACCTTCCTTTTCAGAACAATCACACATTTAATTGATATCCCAGTCATTATCACTTGGGTTCTCATTGTAGCTTTTATTTTTTACCGTAAGCAATGGAAACTGGAAAGTTATCTCATGCTGGGGAATTTGACTTTAGCTGGAATCTTAATCGTAACTTTTAAAAATATCTACCAACGACCTAGACCAGAAATAGTACATCTAGTAGAGGAAAAAGGTTTTTCTTTTCCTAGTGGACATTCTCTAGCTGTGACGCTCATGGTAGGATCTTTGATTGTGATTTTGAGCCAACGGATTAAGAATACAACTTGGAGAAAAGTCGTGCAAATCTTGCTAAGTCTATATCTCGTTAGTGTATTGGTATCCAGGGTCTATCTGGGAGTTCACTACCCATCAGATGTGATTGCCAGCCTTTGTGTAGGCCTAGGAGTTTTGTTTATGGAGTTTCCTTTCTATGATAAACTGCGTTTTCAATGGCGCTTCAAAGGAAAGCAGAAGTAGGAATTGCCCCTTCTTGAGGAGATAAAATGGAAGTCAACATAAAAGATCTTCATCCGACTCAACTATACTTATCAGAAAAGAAGTTACAAGATATCCAGATGCTTTATCAGTCGAAAGAAAAGCCCAATATCAATCCAATCAGTGTTCTTGCATATGGAAATTGCTTCTTGATTACAGATGGGCATCACAGGGCTTATCAGGCTTTGTTGGTAGGCCAGGATACAATTTCTGCTGAGTTTGATAGAGATGGAGGTGACGAACTATATCATCTCTATGCGCAAGCTTGTGAGAAAAGAAAGATATACTCTGTTCTGGATTTAAAAAATCATATCTTACCCCAAGATGAGTATGAAGCAAAATGGTATAACTGGTGTGATGGTTTTAATCAAGCAGTGGAGCTAGTATTAGGAGTAGAAAATGATGACAAAGATCATTCAGATAGATGATTCCTTACGTTTAGTTCCCTATTTTTTAGCAGATCATCATGATGCAGCTTTGGCCTGGTATCAAGATGTGGATTTGGTAGAACTTGTAGACGGTATTAGAATACCCTATAGTTCAGAAAAATTAAATGCTATGTATTCCTATTTAGAGAGTCACGGGGATTTGTTCTGGATTGAGTTTCGAGAAAAGGGAGAGTGGCTTCCAATTGGGGATGTAACCTTATCTCAGGAGAATCTTCCTATTGTGATTGGCAATCCGACTTATCAACATCAGGGACTTGGACGCAAGGTTTTGAAGGTTTTGATTGATCTAGCTCGTCAAAAGGGTTGGAAACAATTGAACGTTCAAGAAATTTACACTTTCAATCGGATTTCTAGAAGATGTTTTGAGTCTCTTGGTTTTGTGGAAAGCGGTGCTACTGAAAAGGGCTTGAGTTTTGTACGGACTTTAATCGAATGAATGCTTTCCATCATGGTAGAAGATTTTGAAGATTGATTTCACCAAAAAATGTAACATAAAGAAATATCAAAAATAAAAATATCTCTTGCATTTTTTTAAAAATAGTGTATAATAGATGGGTATGTGTAAAGCATACTTGTGGGAGGTAAAAATCTCTAAATTACCGCCAAAACCACAAAGGAGGATTTAAAAATGGCTAAAAAAGTCGAAAAACTTGTAAAATTGCAAATCCCTGCTGGTAAAGCTACACCAGCTCCACCGGTTGGACCTGCTCTTGGTCAAGCTGGTATCAACATCATGGGATTCACAAAAGAGTTCAACGCTCGTACTGCTGACCAAGCTGGTATGATCATTCCAGTTGTTATCTCTGTATACGAAGACAAATCATTTACTTTCGTTACAAAAACACCACCAGCTGCTGTTCTTTTGAAAAAAGCTGCAGGTGTTGAAAAAGGATCAGGTACACCTAACAAAACTAAGGTTGCTACAGTTACTCGTGCACAAGTACAAGAAATTGCAGAAACTAAAATGCCAGATTTGAACGCTGCAAACATTGAGTCTGCAATGCGTATGATCGAAGGTACTGCTCGTTCTATGGGATTCACTGTTGTTGACTAATCAATAACATCCCTATATAACCCGCAAGACTTCATCATTTCGAGAAGTGACGTGGGAGATGAAAATCGATTGAACCACTTACAAGGAGAATAGAAAATGGCTAAAAAAAGCAAACAACTTCGTGCTGCTCTTGAGAAGATCGACAGCACAAAAGCATACAGCGTAGAAGAAGCTGTAGCTCTTGCAAAAGAAACTAACTTTGCAAAATTTGATGCAACTGTAGAAGTTGCTTACAACTTGAACATTGACGTTAAAAAAGCTGACCAACAAATCCGTGGAGCAATGGTATTGCCAAACGGTACTGGTAAAACAGCTCGCGTTCTTGTATTTGCACGTGGTGCAAAAGCTGAAGAAGCAAAAGCTGCTGGTGCAGACTTTGTTGGTGAAGATGACCTTGTTGCTAAAATCAACGACGGTTGGTTGGACTTCGATGTAGTTATCGCTACACCTGACATGATGGCTCTTGTTGGACGTCTTGGACGTGTCCTTGGACCTCGTAACTTGATGCCAAACCCTAAAACTGGTACTGTAACAATGGATGTTGCTAAAGCAGTTGAAGAGTCTAAAGGTGGTAAAATCACTTACCGTGCAGACCGTGCAGGTATCGTACAAGCGATCATCGGTAAAGTTTCATTTGAAGCTGACAAGTTGGTTGAAAACTTCAAAGCATTCAACGAAACAATCCAAAAAGCTAAACCAGCTACTGCTAAAGGAACTTATGTAACAAGCTTGACAATCACAACTACTCAAGGTGTTGGTATCAAGGTTGACGTTAACTCACTTTAATTAGTAATAATTTAACATGAAAGGTTGAAGACAGATCTGTCTCAACCTTTTTTCTGTTAAAAAATATAAATACGTATAAACTTTCTAATTCATTTAATATTGTAAAATATCTAGATAGAAAATTCAGAAAATTTGCTCTTTTCTCTTGAAAATTTTTGAAAAAATGGTATCATAGTAACAAGCTATTTTTAAGAGAAGAGAAAGGGGAACGATGGAGAAAATCATTTTAGACTCACCTAAGTCGGGATCGGATCTTGTTTTGGAAACACTTCGCGACTTAGGAATCGACACGATTTTTGGTTATCCTGGTGGAGCAGTACTTCCTTTATATGATGCTATTTATAATTTTAAGGGAATCCGCCATATTCTAGGTCGCCATGAGCAGGGCTGTCTTCACGAAGCTGAAGGTTATGCTAAGTCAACAGGAAAACTGGGTGTTGCAGTCGTCACAAGCGGACCAGGAGCTACAAATGCCATTACAGGGATCGCAGATGCTATGAGCGATAGTGTTCCCCTTTTGGTCTTCACAGGACAAGTTGCAAGAGCGGGAATCGGTAAGGATGCTTTTCAAGAAGCTGATATCGTTGGTATCACCATGCCAATCACTAAGTACAATTATCAGGTTCGAGAAACTGCGGATATTCCGCGAATTATTACAGAAGCTGTGCATATTGCGACTACAGGTCGTCCAGGACCAGTCGTCATTGACCTACCAAAAGATGTTTCTGCGCTTGAGACAGACTTCATTTACTCTCCAGAGATAGATTTACCAAGTTATCAGCCAACACTTGAGCCAAATGATATGCAAATCAAGAAAATCTTGAAGCAATTGTCTAAGGCTAAAAAACCAGTCTTGCTAGCTGGGGGTGGGATTAGTTACGCTGAGGCTGCAGCAGAGTTAAATGAATTTGCAGAGCGTTATCAAATTCCAGTTGTGACAAGTCTTTTGGGACAGGGGACAATTGCAACTAGCCATCCACTGTTTTTGGGAATGGGTGGAATGCATGGTTCCTTTGCAGCAAATATTGCCATGACTGAGGCTGATTTTATGATTTCTATTGGTTGCCGCTTTGATGACCGTTTGACTGGAAATCCTAAAACCTTTGCTAAGAATGCAAAAGTAGCGCATATTGATATCGATCCTGCAGAGATTGGTAAGATTATCGCAGTTGATATTCCGGTTGTTGGTGATGCGAAAAAGGCTTTGCAGCAGTTACTAGCTGAGCCAATCGTTCGTAACAATACTGAAAAGTGGATTGAGAAAGTTACCAAAGATAAGAATCGTGTTCGTTCTTATGATAAGAAAGAACGTGTGGTTCAACCTCAAGCAGTTATTGAACGCGTTGGTGAGTTGACCAATGGCGATGCCATTGTCGTAACAGACGTTGGACAACACCAAATGTGGACGGCTCAATACTATCCTTACCAAAACGAGCGTCAATTGGTAACATCAGGTGGTCTAGGAACCATGGGATTCGGAGTCCCAGCAGCTATTGGTGCTAAGATTGCTAATCCAGATAAAGAAGTTGTTCTCTTTGTCGGAGATGGCGGTTTCCAGATGACCAATCAGGAATTGGCAATCTTAAATATTTACAAGATTCCAATCAAGGTCATCATGCTTAATAACCATTCACTCGGGATGGTTCGCCAGTGGCAAGAAGCCTTCTATGATGGTCGAACTTCAGAGTCGGTCTTTGATAGCCTTCCAGATTTCCAATTGATGGCTCAAGCCTATGGAATTAAGAATTATAAGTTTGATAATCCTGAAACTCTTGAGAAGGATTTGGAAGTCATCATGGAAGATGAACCAATGTTTATTGAAGTAGACATTTCTCGGAAAGAACATGTTTTACCGATGGTCCCAGCTGGTAAGAGTAATCATGAGATGTTGGGGGTGAAGTTTAATGCGTAGAATGTTAACAGCCAAACTTCAAAACCGTTCAGGTGTTCTCAATCGCTTCACAGGAGTTTTATCGAGACGTCAAGTCAATATCGAAAGCATTTCTGTTGGCGCAACGGAAAATCCTAACGTATCACGAATTACCATTATCATCGATGTTGCCTCACATGATGAGGTGGAGCAAATCATCAAACAACTTAATCGTCAGATTGATGTAATTCGTATTCGTGATATTACGGATCAGCCCCACTTAGAACGAGAAGTAATTCTTATAAAGGTTTCAGCGCCTGCTGAAAAACGTGCAGAAATTTTGGCTATTATCCAACCTTTCCGTGCAACAGTAGTCGATGTAGCTCCAAGTTCCATTACCATTCAGATGACTGGGAATGCAGAAAAGAGTGAAGCTTTGATTCGAGTCATTCGACCTTACGGTATTAAGAATATCGCTCGTACGGGTGCAACTGGATTTACCCGCGACTAATACTCTTCGTAAATCTCTTCAAACTACGTTAGCGTCGCTTTGCCGTAGGTATATGTTACTGACTTCGTCAGTCTTATTTACAACCTCAAAGCAGTGCTTTGAGCAACCTACAGCTAGCTTCCTAGTTTGCTCTTTGATTTTCATTGAGTAAAAGAATCCAACTTAAATTTGTTAAACTAGCCTAACAGGCAATAAAAATAGAAAAGAGAGAAAAAACTATGGCAGTTCAAATGGAATACGAAAAAGATGTAAAAGTAGCAGCACTTGACGGTAAAAAAATCGCCGTTATTGGTTATGGTTCACAAGGACATGCGCACGCTCAAAACTTGCGTGATTCAGGTCGCGATGTGATCATCGGTGTACGTCCAGGTAAGTCTTTTGATAAAGCAAAAGAAGATGGTTTTGACACTTACACAGTAGCAGAAGCAACTAAATTGGCTGATGTTATCATGATCTTGGCACCAGATGAAATCCAACAAGAATTGTACGAAGCAGAAATTGCTCCAAACTTGGAAGCTGGGAATGCTGTTGGATTTGCACATGGTTTCAACATCCACTTCGAATTCATCAAAGTTCCTGCAGATGTTGACGTCTTCATGTGTGCTCCTAAAGGGCCAGGACACTTGGTACGTCGTACTTACGAAGAAGGATTTGGTGTTCCAGCGCTTTACGCTGTCTACCAAGATGCTACAGGAAATGCTAAAGACATCGCTATGGACTGGTGTAAAGGTGTTGGTGCAGCGCGTGTAGGTCTTCTTGAAACAACTTACAAAGAAGAAACTGAAGAAGATTTGTTTGGTGAACAAGCAGTACTTTGTGGTGGTTTGACTGCTCTTATCGAAGCTGGTTTTGAAGTCTTGACAGAAGCTGGTTATGCTCCAGAATTGGCTTACTTTGAAGTTCTTCACGAAATGAAATTGATCGTTGACTTGATCTACGAAGGTGGATTCAAGAAAATGCGTCAATCAATTTCAAACACTGCTGAATATGGTGACTATGTTTCAGGTCCACGTGTAATCACTGAACAAGTCAAAGAAAATATGAAAGCAGTTCTTGCGGATATCCAAAATGGTAAATTTGCTAACGACTTTGTAAATGACTACAAAGCTGGACGTCCAAAATTGACTGCCTACCGTGAACAAGCAGCTAACCTTGAAATTGAAAAAGTTGGTGCAGAATTGCGTAAAGCAATGCCATTTGTCGGTAAAAACGACGATGATGCATTCAAGATCTACAACTAATTTTTAAGAATATAAACAGAAGGCGAGTTGGGGGGAACCTAACTCGTTTTTTATCTTGAAAACTCATCGAGGAGGAGATTATGCTAAGTGCAAAAGATGTGGTGAAAGCCCACAAGGTTTTGAGTGGTGTAGTAGCCAATACGCCACTTGACTACGATCATTATTTATCCGAAAAATACGGAGCGAAAATTTATCTTAAAAAGGAAAATGCTCAACGTGTCCGTTCTTTTAAAATTCGTGGGGCTTATTACGCAATTTCCCAATTGACAAAAGAGGAGCGTGAACGTGGTGTAGTGTGTGCTTCAGCGG
The DNA here is from genome assembly GCF_040888305.1 of Streptococcus fermentans. Classification (NCBI taxonomy): domain Bacteria; kingdom Bacillati; phylum Bacillota; class Bacilli; order Lactobacillales; family Streptococcaceae; genus Streptococcus; species Streptococcus fermentans. The sequence continues at coordinate 104,699 of NZ_JBFNFG010000006.1, forward strand.
GCAATCACGCTCAAGGAGTTGCCTACACATGTAATGAGATGAAGATTCCTGCAACAATCTTTATGCCAATTACGACACCTCAACAGAAAATTGGTCAGGTTCGTTTCTTTGGAGGAGATTTTGTTACTATCAAATTAGTAGGGGATACTTTTGATGCTTCAGCCAAGGCTGCTCAAGACTTTACCGTAGCTGAAAATCGTACTTTTATTGACCCCTTTGATGATCCCTATGTTCAAGCTGGTCAGGGTACGGTAGCCTATGAAATTTTAGAAGAAGCTCGTAAAGAATCTATTGAATTTGATACTGTCTTGGTACCTGTTGGAGGCGGAGGTCTCATTTCAGGTGTTTCTACTTATATTAAAGAAACAAATCCTCAGATTGAGGTCATTGGAGTAGAGGCTGAAGGTGCTCGTTCTATGAAGGCTGCCTTTGAAGCTGGGGGACCGGTTAAACTTAAAGAAATTGATAAGTTTGCGGATGGAATTGCCGTGCAAAAGGTAGGGCAGTTGACCTATGAAGCAACACGCAAACATGTAGAAACTCTTATCGGTGTAGATGAAGGCTTGATTTCTGAGACCTTAATTGATCTCTACTCTAAACAAGGTATCGTAGCAGAACCTGCGGGTGCTGCTAGTGTTGCAGCTCTAGAAGTATTATCCGATTATATTAAGGGCAAGACTATTTGTTGTATCATTTCTGGAGGGAATAATGACATCAACCGTATGCCAGAGATGGAAGAACGTGCCTTGATTTATGATGGTATCAAGCATTACTTTGTAGTGAATTTCCCACAACGTCCGGGAGCACTTCGAGAGTTTGTAAATGATATCTTAGGACCTCATGATGATATTACTCGTTTTGAATATATCAAACGAGCTAGCAAGGGAACTGGTCCAGTACTAATAGGGATTGCACTTGCTGATAAACATGATTATGCGGGATTGATTCACCGGATGGAAAAATTCGACCCGTCTTATATTAACTTGAATGGGAATGAGACCCTATATAATATGCTTGTTTAATATGCTATGAAATTTTTATCATATTATTTGCCTAACCTATTTACTAGTGCTATAATGTAAGTGAAGAAAGGGGGAGATTCCCATGGTTTTAAAAGTTATACTTGTTCTAATTATTCTAATGCTTATTGTAGGAGCTATATTAATGAGCTCAATCTATGTTGTTCGACAACAATCAGTAGCTATCATTGAACGATTTGGTAAGTATCAAAAATTGAGCAATAGTGGTATTCACCTAAGAGCACCATTTGGGATTGATAAAATTGCAGCTCGTGTACAACTGCGTCTCTTGCAAAGTGAAATCGTTGTGGAAACCAAGACTCAAGATAACGTATTTGTGACGATGAATGTTGCGACACAGTACCGAGTAAATGAACAAAATGTTACAGATGCTTACTATAAACTAATGAGACCTGAGGCTCAAATCAAATCTTATATTGAAGACGCATTGCGCTCATCAGTTCCTAAGTTAACTTTGGATGAATTGTTTGAGAAAAAGGATGAAATTGCATTAGAAGTTCAAAAACAAGTAGCGGAAGAAATGTCAACGTATGGGTACATTATCGTCAAAACGCTCATTACCAAAGTAGAGCCGGATGCGGAAGTCAAGCAATCGATGAATGAAATCAATGCTGCTCAACGTAAGAGAGTAGCAGCACAAGAATTGGCCGAAGCAGATAAAATTAAGATCGTAACAGCGGCCGAAGCAGAGGCAGAAAAGGATCGCCTACATGGTGTGGGGATCGCAGAGCAACGAAAAGCAATTGTTGATGGACTTGCTGATTCTATTAAAGAGTTAAAAGGAGCCAATGTTGAATTAACTGAAGAGCAAATCATGTCAATCTTGTTAACTAACCAGTATTTAGATACATTGAATAATTTTGCAGAAAAACAAGGTAATAATACAATTTTCTTACCAGCAAATCCTAACGGAGTTGAAGATATACGAACCCATATATTATCGGCTTTAAAAGCCAAGTAAACTAAATCTTAACGTCTTATTTGATTGGATATATGTTTTTTTATTGACAAATGCCATAAAAACGTATACAATTAAATATCGTAAAGAATAAAATAGGAGAAAAACATGGCTAAGACTAACTTTGAAAAAGTAGAATCAGTTGTTAGCTGGGTTCGTGATAAGAAGATCACTGGTTATCGTATTTCTAAAGAAACGAATGCACGTGAAATGTCTATCATTGCTCTAGCTCAAGGACGTGCAAAAGTTAAAAATATTTCCTTTGAAACAGCCCTTGGATTAATTGATTTCTATGAAAAAAATCATGAAAAATTTGAAGATTAATCTTTGGATACAAGCAGACTCTAATTAGGGTCTGCTTTTATTTATGGAACGGCGAAATAGCCATGCTATGACCTGCTCAACAAATCTATTTATCAGGATGAACTAGGTTGACAGGGATCTGAGTGATCTCATACTCTTCGAAAATCAAATTCAAACCACGTCAGCTTTGCCTTGCCGTACTCAAGTACAGCCTGCGGCTCGCTTCCTAGTTTGCTCTTTGATTTTCATTGAGTATCACTCATGAAAATCAAATAAAAGATTAGGAGTATAGCTACAAGCAATACTTGTTCAGGAAACAGAAGAAGGGATAAAAGAGATTTTTAAAGTATATAAAAAGAGGTCGGAATAAAAAACTCCGACCTTGATTTTTATGTTCATGAGCCTTTGACTCAATGTTGATTTGGGATTGAATAGGAAAACAACTCTTGGTTGAAGAGGTTTATTCAACCATTTTTGTCTTATCCTAAATAGCGTTGTAAAAATTCTCTTGTACGTTCCTCTTTAGGATTTGTAAATAAATCTTCAGGTTTGCCTTCTTCTGCAATAACACCTTTGTCCATAAAGATGACACGGTGTGATACGTCACGAGCAAATTCCATTTCGTGGGTTACAACGATCATTGTCAAGCCTTCTTGAGCTAGTTCTTGCATGATTTTTAGAACTTCACCGACCATTTCAGGATCAAGGGCTGAAGTTGGCTCATCAAAGAGAATGGCATCAGGGTTCATAGAAAGTGCGCGAGCAATGGCGACACGTTGCTTTTGACCACCTGAAAGTTGCTTAGGTTTAGCTTGCCAGTAGCGCTCTCCCATTCCAACTTTTTCAAGGTTTTCTTTAGCAATTTTCTCTGCTTCTGATCGTTCACGTTTGAGAACGGTTGTCTGTGCAACAATCGTATTTTCAAGAACATTGAGATTTTCAAAGAGGTTAAAGGACTGGAAAACCATGCCTAGCTTTTCACGATAGTGAGTGAGATTATAGCCTTTCTCGAGGACATTTTCACCGTGATAAAGGATTTCACCTTCAGTTGGTGTTTCGAGAAGGTTGATAGAACGTAGGAAGGTTGATTTACCACTACCGGAACTACCGATGATAGAAATCACTTCTCCTTTATGAATAGTGAGAGAGATGTCTTTTAGGACCTCGTTTTGCCCGTAGGATTTTTTGAGGTGTTTGATTTCAAGGATTGGTTGACTCATTATTTCAAATCCTCCGTTTGCATTTGGTTAGCACCTGTCGTGTAGGTATCCATATCCATACGTTTTTCGATGAAGCGTAGGATACGCGTTACTGTGAAGGTGAGGACAAAGTAGATAACTGCGATGATGGTAAAGGTTTGGAAGTACTGGTAGGTTTGTGTTGCTACCGTATTTCCTGAGAAGTAAAGCTCTACAACCGAGATAACGTTCAATACAGAAGTATCCTTGATGTTGATGACAAATTCATTACCAGTCGCAGGTAAAATGTTGCGAACGACCTGTGGTAGGACAACCTTACGCATGGTTTGATTGTGGGTCATACCAAGTGCAGTCGCTGCTTCAAATTGTCCCTTATCAACAGCTAGGATACCACCACGAACAATTTCAGTCATGTAAGCACCAGTGTTGATTGAAACGATAAAGATAGCAGCTAGCGTACGGTCTAGGTTGATCCCGAAAGCTTGAGCAGTTCCATAGTAGATAACCATAGATTGTACAATCATAGGTGTTCCACGGAAAATTTCGATATAGATATTGAGAATCCAACCGATTAGTTTTTGGATACCAAAGATAAATTGGTTTTCAGATAGAGGTGCTGTACGGAAGACACCGATAGCAAGACCGATAGCGAGACCAACGATGGTACCGATAATTGAAATGAGAAGGGTAATACCAGCACCACGCAAGAGTTGTTGCCAGTTTTCAGTCAGAATTTTAGCGACTTGACCAAAGAAATTACTGTTGCCTTCTTCTGTCGTAGTAGATTCTGCTGGTTGCTCTTTAATCATACGATCCATGAGTGCAACTTGTTCATCTTTAGAAATGGTTTCAATACTGGCGTTGATTTGGCTAATACGGTCATCATCTTTACGAAGTCCAATAGCGATAGATGTATCTTCTTCACCAGTTTTAAAACCAGGTTCAGGCTGAATCATTTTGAACTTAGCGTTTGCTGATTCGGCGGTGAGAGCTTCTGGTCGTTCAGAAACATAGGCATCAATGACACCAGCTTCAAGAGCTTGACGCATTTGGGCGAAATCTCCCATGGCAGTTTCCTTCTGAGCGCCTGAGATTTGTGAAATCAAATCATAAAGGTAAACACCTTGTTGAGAAGTGATTTTTGCTCCGCTAAAGTCCTCTAGTGATTTGGCGTTTGCATAGGCAGAATCCTTTTTGATCAAAAGTACAGGTTCGCTAGTGTAGTAGCTGCTTGAAAATGCAATTTCTTGTTTGCGTTCAGCAGTTGGGCTCATACCTGCAATGATCATATCAATCTTACCAGAAGTAAGGGCTGGAACAAGTCCTTCCCACTTGGTTTTAACAACCAAGGGCTCTTTTCCTAGGTCCTTAGCAATCTTTTTAGCTATTTGAACGTCGTAACCATTAGCATATTGGTTGGTTCCATCGATTTTGACAGCGCCGTTACTGTCGTCATCTTGAGTCCAGTTAAAGGGTGCGTAGGCTGCCTCCATACCGATGCGTAAATATTCATCGGCTTGGACCTGGCTAACTAGTCCTAGAGTAAGGGCCAGGCTAGCAAGGATAGTTAAGCATAATTTTTTCATGTTTTCTCCTATTTCTAGTCTAAAATTGCTTCTCTCTATTGTATCGAAAAAGCGGAACTTTTTCAATCTTAGTAAACCCTTACTTGTGAAAAATGATATAATAGTGAAAAAACTTGAAAGGGAGTATACGATGAAAAAAAGATGGCTATTTACTTTGGTGTTTGCCTGTTTGCTATTGGTACCGCACCTGGTTTTTGCTGTAGACTTTGATATTCTATCTTATAAGGGAGATTTGAATATTCATGCAGATAATACAGCAGTTTTCCAACAAACAATCACCTATCGTTTTAAAGATGATTTTAATGGTCAATCGGTTGGACTAGGAAAAGCAGGGAAAATGCCAGAAGGCTTTGAGATTGATGATGATCCCACTGTTCTAGTATCAAAGAATGGGGAAATTATAGAAGATGCCCTTTCCTACACAAAGGAAAATGGGAAAGGCTATCAAGTAATAATTTTAAATCCAGGAAAAGCTGGAGATACTGTACGTGTAACCATTACCTGGCAATTAAAAAATCTTCTTTTCTTATATCAGGATATTGCTGAGCTGAATTGGCAACCACTGACAGATAGTTCAGGAGACATCAAAGACTTAGAATTCCGAGTAACTTCAGATAGTCCGGCAGAGAAAGTCTTTTTTCATACTGGAAAACTCCTCAATGAGGGTAGTGTCGAAAAAGTAAATGATATTTATCGAGTGAAGATGAAAAATCTTCCTAGAAAACGTCAAGTTGAGCTACATGCCTATTGGCCCAGAGAGGCTTTCTCGTTAGCTCCAAGCCAAGGGCTGGAAGAAGAGCGTTTAAGAGATTTCAAAAAAATTGAAATAGAAATAAAAGCTAGCAAAGTGCAAGCTAGTCTCATGATAAAGTGGATTTTTCCAATAATCTTTATCGTGTTATTGATGATGACCATCATGTATTATCGAGCATTTCGTAAACATACGGCCCTCAAAAAGGTATATCCAAAGGATCATCGACTCTACGAACCCCCAATGGATCTACCTCCAATGGTTTTGGCGGAGGCTATTTACTCTACCTCCTTGGAGGAAATCAGTCCCTTGAATAAGAAGAAGTTTGGCAAATTCTCTTTTGAACGATTGATTCAGGCGACCTTGCTAGACTTAGTTGATCGAGGGCATTTATCTATTTTTCAGGGTGAAGAAGAACCGTGGATAAAAATCAATAGTGAAAAAGGCTTGTCGAATTTTGAAAAAGAATGCTTGCGGATGACTCTCTCAACTAATAAAGAACTGGCTCTTTCAGACCTTTTTCTAGAGTATCAAGTTTCTTCAGGACTATTCCATGGAGCTAAGGAAGCTGATGAGCAGCATATTCGCGAATTCGGTTTGCATCTCAAGCGTTCCTTCGAGAGACGACTTCAACGCATGCAAAGTTGTGTTCGAGACAAGGTAAAAATTCTACGTCTTCCAAGCTATTATCGTCCTTTGACTGATAAAGAAAGTAGTCTTGTGAATGGTATGAAAGTCTGTTCAGCTATAACAGGTTTAATAGGTTTTCTTGTCTTTTATTATAGTCTGCGAACACGTGGTTATTTTTCACTTCCTTTACTTTCCCTAGGTTTAATAGGCTTACTTGCCAGTGCCTTAGTTTATTTTGTGACTCGAGGTCCATCTCGTGATGGAGTCTTAAACGAAGAAGGGGCAGAAGCCTATTACCTTTGGACAAGTTTTGAAAATATGCTTCGTGATATTGCTCATCTTGATAAGGCTGAACTAGAGAGCATTGTACTTTGGAATCGTCTTTTGGTTTATGCAACTCTGTATGGATACGCAAAGAAAGTGAATAAGATCATGAAGCTCCACAATATTCAACTTGAAAACGAAACTATGAATCTTTATGTATCTTGTGGATGGGATAAACAGTTTCATATATCTGCTGCTCACATTAATCAATACACTTCGGTCGCAAATACAGCAAGTACCTTCTCTGTATCATCTGGAAGCGGTAGCTCTGGTGGAGGTTTCTCAGGCGGTGGCGGTGGTGGAAGTATCGGCGCTTTCTAAAGAAAACTCAACACAGTCTTTAAAAGTATGATATAATGGAGGGTAGAAAAAGGAGTAATCTATGTATTTTTTTGAAATTTTAAAATCAATCTTTTTTGGGATTGTTGAAGGAATTACGGAATGGTTGCCGATTTCAAGTACTGGTCACTTGATTTTGGCAGAAGAGTTTATCCAGTATAAAGATCAAAATGAAGCTTTTATGTCTATGTTTAACGTAGTCATTCAACTGGGTGCGATCCTAGCCGTTATGGTTATCTACTTTAACAAACTTAATCCCTTCAAACCAGGTAAGGATAAAGTTCAAGTTCGTAGAACTTGGCAATTATGGTCCAAAGTATTTGTTGCAACTCTCCCTCTTCTTCTAGTCTTTAAGTTTGATGATTGGTTTGATACTCACTTCCACAATATGGTTTCAGTAGCCATTATGTTGATTGTTTATGGGGTTGCCTTTATCTATCTTGAAAAACGTAACAAAGCGCAAGCGATTGAGCCAACAGTCACAGAGCTAGATAAGTTGCCTTATAAAACAGCCCTCTATATCGGACTTTTCCAAGTCTTGGCCCTTTTACCAGGGACTAGCCGTTCCGGAGCAACTATCGTCGGTGGTTTATTAAATGGAACCAGTCGTTCGGTGGTAACTGAGTTTACCTTCTACCTAGGAATTCCAGTTATGTTTGGAGCCAGTGCTTTGAAGATTTTTAAATTTATCAAGGCAGGAGAAGTCTTGAGCTTTGGTCAATTTTTCTTACTTTTAGTTGCCATGGTAGTCGCTTTTGCAGTCAGCATGGTTGCCATTCGTTTCTTGACCAGCTATGTTAAAAAACACGACTTTACGATGTTTGGTAAATACCGTATTGTCCTTGGTAGTATCTTGCTAGTTTATAGCTTTGTACGATTATTTGTATAAGAAAAAAACCTTGAGGGAAGATTCCGTCAAGGTTTTAAAATCCAGTCACTGTGACTCCCAATAAACGGACGTCTTTATCTTTATCTGTCAGAGATTCGTAAAGTTGGATAGCCATTTGTGAAATCGTTTCAGCATCTTGGATCTTTTGAGATAAGCTTTTCCGCTTAGTCATTGTAGAAAAGTCAGCATAGCGGATTTTTAAAATAACAATCTTTCCAGATTTTTCATGTTTTTGAAGACTTAGGGCAACTCTTTCCGAAAGGAGGGTTAGCTCTTTTTTGATATCCTCTTCTAGATTGAGAATCTTACTATAAGTTTTTTCTTTTCCGATAGACTTACGAATGCGATTGGATTTGACGGGAGAATTATCAATGCCACGAGCCTTGCGATACAGGTCAAAACCGAGTCGACCAAAACGGTCAATGAGACTAATTTCAGAAATTTTTAAAAGATCAGCGCCTGTAAATACTCCCATTTGATGCAATTTTTCAACTGTTTTCTTACCTACACCGTGGAATTTAGCGATATCCATTTGTTTGAGAAAATCTTCAGCTTCATCAGGGAGAATAACTGTCAGACCTCGAGGTTTTTGGTAATCGCTAGCGATTTTAGCTAAGAATTTATTGTAAGACACACCAGCAGAAGCGGTCAAATGAAGTTCATTCCAAATATCTTGTTGAATTAGTCGAGCAATCTTAACGGCAGATTTGATGCCGAGTTTGTTTTCAGTCACATCTAGATAAGCTTCATCGATACTCATAGGCTCGATCTTATCTGTATAACGTTTGAAAATATCTCGAATCTGTTGACCGACAGCAGTATATTTTTCGTAGTTTCCAGAAATGAAAACGGCTTGAGGGCAACGTTCATAGGCTTCTTTAGAACTCATAGCTGAGTGTATGCCAAAGACTCGCGCTTCATAGCTACAGGTAGAAACAACTCCTCGACCACCAGTTTTTCTAGGGTCGCTACCAATAACAACGGGTTTCCCTTTAAGCTTAGGATTGTCTCTAATTTCTACCGCAGCAAAAAAGGCATCCATGTCAATATGGATGATTTTACGAGATAAATCATTCATCAGTGGAAAAATCAACATGGAGAAACCCCTCAGTGCTAGTTTGTTTAATTTTATTATACTCTTTTTCTGAAAAAAATGAAAATCAAATAACCTCTTTCAAAAATATAATACAGTTTGTGGTATATTTTAAACTGTATTAGAAAAGAAAGTGTTAAAAAAGTGAGTTTTTAGTTGTTGAAATCGTTTACTGTGTGGTATACTGGATACATGAATGTAACAGATGACTGTTACTAGAAAGAAAAAAGAGGAATTAACATGGTTGTTAAGACAGTTGTTGAAGCACAAGATATTTTTGACAAAGCCTGGGAAGGCTTTAAAGGTGTTGACTGGAAAGAAAAAGCAAGTGTATCACGCTTTGTACAAGCTAACTACACACCTTACGATGGAGACGAAAGCTTCCTTGCAGGACCAACAGAACGTTCACTTCACATCAAAAAAATTGTAGAAGAAACTAAAGCACACTACGAAGAAACTCGTTTCCCAATGGACACTCGTCCAACTTCTATTGCTGATATTCCTGCTGGATTTATCGACAAAGAAAACGAAGTGATCTTTGGTATCCAAAATGATGAACTCTTCAAATTGAACTTCATGCCAAAAGGTGGTATCCGTATGGCTGAAACAACTTTGAAAGAAAATGGATACGAACCAGATCCAGCTGTTCACGAAATCTTCACTAAATATGTAACAACAGTTAACGACGGTATCTTCCGTGCCTACACTTCAAACATTCGTCGTGCTCGTCACGCTCACACTGTAACTGGTCTTCCAGATGCCTACTCACGTGGACGTATCATCGGTGTTTACGCACGTCTTGCTCTTTACGGAGCAGACTACTTGATGCAAGAAAAAGTCAACGACTGGAATGCAATCAAAGAAATCGATGAAGAAACAATCCGCCTTCGTGAAGAAGTAAACCTTCAATACCAAGCATTGCAACAAGTTGTACGCTTGGGTGACCTTTACGGAGTTGATGTTCGTAAACCAGCGATGAACGTTAAAGAAGCTATCCAATGGGTCAACATCGCCTTCATGGCTGTCTGCCGTGTTATCAACGGTGCAGCAACATCTCTAGGACGTGTGCCAATCGTATTGGATATCTTTGCAGAACGTGACCTTGCTCGTGGTACATTTACTGAATCAGAAATCCAAGAATTTGTTGATGATTTCGTTATGAAACTTCGTACAGTTAAATTTGCTCGTACAAAAGCTTACGACCAATTGTACTCAGGTGACCCAACCTTCATCACAACATCTATGGCTGGTATGGGTAACGACGGTCGTCACCGTGTTACTAAGATGGACTACCGTTTCTTGAACACTCTTGACAACATCGGTAACTCTCCAGAACCAAACTTGACAGTTCTTTGGACTGACAAATTACCATACAACTTCCGTCGCTACTGTATGCACATGAGCCACAAACATTCTTCAATCCAATACGAAGGTGTTACAACAATGGCTAAAGATGGATACGGTGAAATGAGCTGTATCTCATGTTGTGTGTCTCCACTTGACCCAGAAAACGAAGAACAACGTCACAACATCCAGTACTTCGGTGCTCGCGTTAACGTTCTTAAAGCTCTTCTTACTGGTTTGAACGGTGGTTACGACGATGTTCATAAAGACTACAAAGTATTTGACATCGACCCAATCCGTGACGAAGTTCTTGAATTTGAATCAGTTAAAGCTAACTTTGAAAAATCTCTTGACTGGTTGACTGACACTTACGTAGATGCTTTGAACATCATCCACTACATGACTGATAAGTACAACTACGAAGCTGTTCAAATGGCCTTCTTGCCAACTAAACAACGTGCTAACATGGGATTCGGTATCTGTGGTTTCGCAAACACTGTTGATACATTGTCAGCTATCAAGTACGCTACAGTTAAACCAATCCGTGACGAAAATGGCTACATCTACGATTACGAAACAATCGGTGAATACCCACGTTGGGGTGAAGATGACCCACGTTCAAACGAATTGGCAGAATGGTTGATCGAAGCTTACACAACTCGTCTACGTAGCCACAAACTTTACAAAGACGCAGAAGCTACTGTATCACTTTTGACAATCACATCTAACGTTGCTTACTCTAAACAAACTGGTAACTCTCCAGTCCACAAAGGTGTATACCTCAACGAAGATGGTTCTGTGAACTTGTCTAAACTTGAATTCTTCTCACCAGGTGCTAACCCATCTAACAAAGCTAAAGGTGGATGGTTGCAAAACTTGAACTCACTTGCTAGCCTTGACTTTGGTTATGCAGCTGATGGTATCTCATTGACAACTCAAGTATCACCTCGCGCTCTTGGTAAAACTCGTGACGAACAAGTTGATAACTTGGTAACAATCCTTGATGGTTACTTCGAAAACGGTGGACAACACGTTAACTTGAACGTTATGGACTTGAATGATGTTTATGAAAAGATCATGTCAGGTGAAGACGTAATCGTACGTATCTCAGGATACTGTGTAAATACTAAGTACCTCACTCCAGAACAAAAAACTGAATTGACACAACGTGTCTTCCACGAAGTTCTTTCAATGGATGATGCATTGAGCTAAGATTCATAAATAGTAAATCAAAAACCAGTCACTCTGACTGGTTTTTTTGTTATAAAAATTTTTTTTAAAAAATTAGTCAAATTTGGTCAAAGTTCTTGACTATTACTGACCAAAGTGATATACTAAGAACATAAGGATTAGGAAATCCTTAGAAAACCTTGATTTTAAGGTGATTGTTTATGTTATCTTAAGATCAAAGTATGGGTAAAACCTAGAAAAGAGGTACAACCTATGATGAACATTAGTATTTTTAGAAGTCCAATTACAAAACCTGTATTGGATAAAGAAAAACCTGAAATTATACGTAGAGTAGCAAATAGCTAGTCTAAATTTTTTAAAACAAAGGTCAGAGAAAGTCAAAACGGTTTGACTAAGTAAATTTGAAAACAAACGAGGTATGAAATATGAATAACAACTTTAATAACTTTAACAACATGGATGATTTATTTAACCAATTGATGGGCGGTATGCGTGGATATAGTTCTGAAAATCGTCGTTACTTGATTAACGGTCGCGAAGTAACACCTGAAGAGTTCGCTATTTACCGTCAAACAGGTCAACTTCCAAATGAAGGAAGTGACCAAGCACAGTATGTTCAAGGTAATGCTATGAAACAAGATGGTATTCTTGCAAAACTTGGACGTAACTTAACAGCTGAAGCTCGTGAAGGAAAGTTGGACCCAGTGATTGGACGTAATAAGGAAATTCAAGAAACATCTGAAATTCTTTCTCGTCGTACTAAGAACAACCCAGTCCTTGTAGGTGATGCTGGTGTCGGTAAAACAGCTGTAGTTGAAGGTTTGGCTCAAGCTATCGTGAATGGTGATGTTCCAGCAGCAATCAAGAATAAAGAAATTATCTCTATTGATATTTCAGGTCTTGAAGCTGGTACTCAATATCGTGGTAGCTTTGAAGAAAATATTCAAAATTTGGTAAACGAAGTCAAAGAAGCTGGAAATGTTATCCTCTTCTTCGATGAAATCCATCAAATCCTGGGTGCAGGTAGCACAGGTGATGGTCAAGGATCTAAAGGTCTTGCTGATATCTTGAAACCAGCTCTTTCACGTGGTGAATTGACAGTGATTGGTGCAACAACTCAAGACGAATACCGCAACACTATTTTGAAAAATGCTGCCCTTGCTCGTCGTTTCAATGAAGTGAAGGTCAATGCTCCATCTGCTGAAGATACCTTCAAGATTCTCCAAGGTATCCGTGATCTATATCAACAACACCATAATGTTATCTTGCCAGATGAAGTGCTGAAAGCTGCTGTTGATTACTCAGTACAATATATTCCTCAACGTAGCTTGCCAGATAAGGCTATTGACCTAGTCGATGTAACAGCTGCTCACTTGGCAGCACAACACCCAGTGACAGATGTACATGCTGTAGAGCATGAAATTGAAGAAGAAAAAGCTAAACAAGAAGCTGCAGCTGCTAAAGAGGATTATGAAGCGGCATTAAATGCAAAAATTCGTATTGAAGAACTTGAAAAGAAAATTGCCAACCATACAGAAGATCACAAGGTTACAGCGACTGTTAATGACGTAGCTGAGTCTGTAGAACGTATGACAGGTATTCCTGTTTCACAAATGGGTGCTACTGATATCGAACGTTTGAAAGATATGGGTCACCGTTTGCAAACTAAGGTTATCGGTCAAGATAAGGCTGTTGAAGCAGTAGCACGTGCCATTCGTCGTAACCGTGCAGGATTTGACGAAGGTAACCGTCCAATCGGTAGCTTCCTCTTTGTAGGTCCTACTGGTGTTGGGAAGACTGAGTTGGCTAAACAATTGGCTCTTGATATGTTCGGAACTAAGGATGCTATCATCCGTTTGGATATGTCAGAATACAGCGATCGTACAGCCGTATCTAAATTGATTGGTACAACAGCTGGTTATGTTGGTTACGACGACAACAACAATACTTTGACTGAACGTGTTCGTCGGAATCCATACTCAATCGTCCTTCTTGATGAAATTGAAAAGGCAGATCCTCAAGTGATTACTCTTCTTCTTCAAGTCTTGGATGATGGTCGTTTGACAGACGGTCAAGGTAATACTGTCAACTTCAAGAATACGGTGATTATCGCCACTTCAAACGCAGGCTTTGGTTACGAAGCTAACTTGACAGAAGATGCTGATAAACCAGAACTTATGGATCGTTTGAAACCTTACTTCCGTCCAGAATTCCTTAACCGTTTTAATGCTGTCATCGAATTCTCACACTTGAGCAAGGAAGACCTTTCTAAGATTGTTGACTTGATGTTAGTAGAAGTGAACAAGACGCTTTCTAAGAAAGAGATCGACTTGGCAGTGAGCGAAGCTGCTAAAGAATACATGACTGAAGAAGGCTACGATGAAGTCATGGGTGTTCGTCCACTCCGTCGTGTGGTTGAACAACAAATCCGTGACAAAGTCACAGACTTCCACTTGGATAATCTTGATGCTAAGCATCTAGAAGCTGACATGGAAGATGGTGTTTTGGTCATTCGTGAAAAAGCCTAAATCAAGATTTTGAAAATAAAAAAAGGACCAGTTGAAAAAACTGGTTCTTTTGTGTTAAATGACATGGCGTTCAAAGGCATCATCAGAGATTCCTTGTTGGAGAATCAATTTAGCCCATTCCTTAGCTGAAAATAGGCTGTGGTCCTTGTAGTTCCCGCAAGATTCAATGGTAGTTCCTGGGACATCTTCCCAAGTTGTTGTTTCTGCGATTTCCTTTAGTGAATCCTTGATGACAGCAGCGATTTCTGCACTAGTATGACGTCCCCACATAATCATATGGAAACCTGTACGACAACCAAATGGTGAACAATCAATCATCCCGTCGATGCGAGTACGGATGAGCTTAGCCAATAGATGCTCAATAGTATGGAGGCCAGCAGTAGGGATAGAGTCTTCATTTGGTTGAACCAAGCGAATATCAAAGTTAGAAATAATATCTCCCTTAGGACCTGTTTCTTCCCCAATTAAACGGACATAAGGTGCTTTGACAATGGTGTGATCAAGTTCAAAACTTTCAACAATAACTTCTTTTGACATGGCATTTCCTTTCAACTTTCTCCTTTCATTATATCATAAAGATTTACTTGAAAACTGCTAATAAAGAGATTTTTCAAATATGAATGCCATAAAAGAGTCTGACTGTAAAAAATAATTTTAAAATGGCAATTGTTTTCAATTCAATTGGAAAAATTCTGAAAATTGTATTGACACATGGCTGAAAAGGGACTATAATGTATAAAAAGTCAAAAGGAGTTTATTATGAAATTTTCAAAAGTAATGGCCCTAGCAGGAGTGACTCTGTTAGCGTCAGGTGTTTTGGCAGCTTGTTCAGGTTCAGGCTCTAGTGCAAAAGGTGAGAAAACTTTTTCTTACGTTTATGAAACAGATCCAGACAGCCTCAACTATCTGACAACAGGTAAGGCTGCGGTTGCTAATATCACAAGTAATGTCGTTGATGGTTTGATGGAGAATGACCGCTACGGTAACTTCTTGCCATCTTTGGCAGAAGATTGGTCAGTGTCTAAAGACGGGTTGACTTACACTTACACAATCCGTAAAGATGCTAAGTGGTACACTTCTGAAGGCGAAGAGTATGCACCAGTTAAAGCGCAAGACTTTGTAACAGGTCTTAAGTATGCGGCTGACAATAAGTCAGAAGCCCTTTATCTTGTTCAAGAATCTATTAAAGGTTTGGATGCTTATGTAAAAGGTGAAGTTAAAGATTTCTCAGAAGTTGGAATTAAGGCTGTAGATGATCAAACAGTTCAATACACTTTGAACAAACCAGAAAGCTTCTGGAACTCTAAGACAACCATGGGAATTCTTGCACCAGTCAATGAAGAATTCCTTACTTCTAAAGGAAGTGACTTTGCTAAAGCAACAGATCCAAGCAGCATCCTTTATAATGGTCCTTTCTTGTTGAAATCATTGGTAGCAAAATCTTCAGTAGAATTTGAAAAGAATCCAAACTACTGGGATAAGGACAATGTTCATATTGATAAAGTAAAACTTTCATTCTGGGATGGTCAAGACAATAACAAACTTGCAGAAACTTTTAAAGATGGTGGTTTCTCAATGGCTCGTCTCTTCCCAACAAGTGGAAGCTACTCTGAACTTGAAAAAGAGTTTAAAGACAATATCGTTTATACACCACAAGATTCTTCAACCTTCTTAGTTGGTACAAATATTGACCGTCAGTCTTACAAATATACTTCTAAGACTACAGACGAGCAAAAGACTTCAACTAAGAAAGCTCTTCTTAACAAAGACTTCCGTCAAGCCATCGCCTTTGGTTTTGATAGAACAGCTTATGCTTCTCAAGTTAATGGAGAAAGCGGAGCAACAAAACTCCTTCGTAACTTGTTCGTACCACCAACATTTGTTCAAGCAGATGGTAAAAACTTTGGTGAATTAGTTAAAGAAAAATTGGTGACCTATGGTGATGAGTGGAAAGATGTCAATCTAGATGACGCTCAAGATGGTCTTTACAATCCTGAAAAAGCGAAAGCAGAATTTGCTAAGGCTAAGACAGCTCTCCAAGCAGAGGGTGTTCAATTCCCAATCCACTTGGATATGCCAGTTGACCAAACTAATACTACAAAAGTTCAACGTGTTCAATCATTGAAACAATCACTTGAAGCAACGTTAGGAACTGACAATGTTGTCATTGACATTCAACAACTTCAAAAAGATGAAGTCCTCAATGTTACTTACTTTGCTGAAACAGCTGCTGGAGAAGATTGGGATCTCTCAGATAACGTTGGATGGTCTCCAGACTACATTGACCCATCTACTTACCTTGATATCATCAAACCGTCTGTAGGTGAAAATACTAAGACTTATCTAGGATTTGATTCTGGTACAAACAACGCCGCTGCCAAACAAGTTGGTTTGGAAGATTACGAAAAGATGGTTGTTGAAGCTGACAATGAAGTCACAGATGTTTCAAAACGTTATGATAAATATGCCGCTGCCCAAGCTTGGTTGACAGATAGCGCTTTGATTATTCCAACAACTTCTCAAACTGGACGTCCAATGTTGTCTAAGATGGTGCCATTCACACTTCCATTTGCTTACTCAGGTAACAAGGGAACAAGTGAAGCACTCTTGTACAAATACCTTGAACTTCAAGATAAGCCAGTAACTGCTGATGAATATCAAAAAGCTCAAGATAAATGGAAGAAAGAAAAAGAAGAATCTAATAAAAAAGCGCAAGAAGACCTTGCAAATCATGTGAAATAATAAAAAAGAGGCCGGACAAAAAGTCTGGCCTTTTGATACCCTTCCTGAGACTCTAGTTTAGCATGTTGATTATTGGTTTAATCCCTGCATTGAAGTAGTAGATTAGACTTTCTAAGTCACGCCCCTGTTCATAGATAAACTACATAAAAATAAGGTATCTTTTATCTATAATATTAAACAGTTTTCCCGACTATTTATTATGTGTTTGGGATAAGGTTGCGATTGAGGTATTTAACCTGTTCAGTTGTTTCTCTACATATTTTTAAAAAGTTTGATATAAACTATATAGAAAAAAACTGAGGTGTTATTCTCAGTTTTTTCTATATTTTATTGCTGTCTTCGTGGATTTTGTTGGGGTTGGTTTTGTTGTTGAGAATTTGCAGATGAGTTTGGTTGCGTTGCATTTGGATTAGTAGTGCCATTCGTAGTTTCGTTTGAAGAGCTTTCACTTTCAGTTGTTGAAGTTGAACTTGAGCTAGAGCTCTCTGTTGTCGAACTTTCTTGAGTTGACTGTGGAATCCAGTTGCTACGTGCCCCATTCTTGAAGATATAATCACCACTTCTATGAAGTCCTTCTGGCATTGTCCAATCACCAGGGTGATCGTCCTCTGCTAGATACTGCATCATAGAACGATAGATACTAGTGGCAACAGTAAAGCCATCACCAACGATTGGAGTAAGACGGTTTGAGTAACCAGTCCAGACCGCCATTGAATATTTACGGGTATAACCAACAAACATTTCATCTGGAGCAACAAATTGACTTGTTTTAATGTGGTTTTCAATCTCTTCATCAGTGTAGTTTGATGTACCAGTTTTACCTGCTTGTGGAAGCCATGAAATATAAGCGTCTCGACCTGTACCAGAGTATAATACTGTTTTCATCATTTCTGTCATCATATAGGCGGTTGTTTCTTTCATAGCACGAGTACCTTGATCAGAAAACTCTTTTGAACTACCGTCACTGAAGACAATTTTATTGATGTACATTGGTTTATAATAGATACCACCGTTAGCAAAAGCAGCATAGGCGGCAGCCATTTTTTCGCTGCTTGCACCGTATTTTCTATTTGATTCAGTTGTATTACTTGAAATAGCATTAGCATAGACCATCGTTGGATAATCGATTCCAAGACCGCTTAAGAAAGATTTTGCTTTATCTAATCCAACTTTATCAAGAGTTTCAACTGCTGGTACGTTCCGTGATTGTTGGATAGCTGTTTGTAGGGTGATATTGCCCAAATAGCCTCTATCCCAGTTGTAAAGAGGAGTGTTAGTACCAGGATAGTTGTAGGGAACATCTTTAAGCATATAAGCAGTTGAATCATAGATATCATACTCTAGTGCGGGAGCGTAGTCCGTGATTGGTTTCATGCTAGAACCCCAGTCACGGTTTGTTTCCACTGCTTGGTTAGTACCAAAGGATACATTGCTAGCTTGGTGACGAGATCCGAGTTGGGCAATAACTTTACCATTTGATACATCAACGATAGTAGAAGCTGCTTGGATATCATCATCAGGATAGTTTACGTATTGATCAGTGTTATAGACGTCCCAAAGGTGTTTTTGTACCTCTTGGTCGACGTTGGTATAGACTTCCATACCTGTTGTTAATAGATTATAACCTGTCTCTTGTTCTACTTGGTCAATAACCTCTTTAAGATAGTTATCCATGTACTGTGGATAGCTATTAATAGATTTTAGACTTTGAAGTCCATCTGTGATTGGAGTATTGATGGCTGTTTCATATTGTTCGGCTGTAAGGTATCCTTGCCTTTGCATTTCTGACAAAACAAGGTTTCGTCTTTCAAGGGCAGCTTCAGGATGAGAATAAGGATCGTATTGGTTTGGAGCCTGTGGCATACCTGCTAAGAGTGCTAGCTGAGGAATGGATAAGTCTTTGAGGTCCTTACCATAATAGTTTTCCGCAGCTGTCTGCATACCATAGTTACCATTTGACATGTAAACCTTATTGACGTAATAGGTCAATATTTCTTGCTTAGTTGCAGTTCGCTCTAGTTGGATAGCTAACCAAGCTTCTTGAACTTTACGGGATAGGGTTTGATCAGCTGTCGATGTTGAAAAGTAAGTTAATTTAATTAACTGCTGAGTCAAAGTTGATCCACCTTGAAGACCACTATTGCTTCGAAGGTTACGAAGGAATGCTCCTGCTATACGAATGCTATCAATTCCTCTGTGGTTAAAGAAACGGTGATCTTCGATAGAGACAATCGCATTGACAAGATCAGTAGGAATGTCACTACTTTGAGCATTGACACGACGTTCAGCACCCAAATCTGCGATTAGTTCATTTTTGCTATCATAAATTTTACTTGATGTAGTTGCAACAAGTTTACTCTCGGAAAGTTCAGGAGCCTTGTTTGCATAGTAAAGAAAGACACCGCCACCAAGCAGGAAAGCTGCGATAAATAAGCTAATCACACCAATGCCGAGGTATTTAGCGATGCGTAAGATAGTTTGTTTGTTCATATTGTTTTACCACCTAGTAAATGTTGTTTGACTGTCTCAAGGTAAGGAATTTGTGGAAAGGCAGACTGCTCAATCACATAACCGAATTCTTTGATATAGTCAAGCGGCATTGACTTTTTACCCATATCCTGATGATAAAAACGGATGAGGTCAAGTGCCGGCAATAAATACGTTTCTTGATAAGAAGAAAAATGAAGAAGGACAAAGCAAATCCCTTTTTGTTCAAGGACTTGTTCCATATGCCGAATCTGATGAGGATGGAAGTTCTTCATCGGAATAGCATGTTTTTGCTTGGTTTCCTTGGCTTCGAAATCGATGTAAAACCCTTCATAAACTCCAGAATAATCGGTAGTTGATGCTTGTCTAAAATAAGCTTCAACAATCTTAGCCCGACTACGTTGAGGATAGTCTACGCGGACAATCTGAACAGGAGTTGGTTTCTTGTGGATAACAGCTAAACCGTGTGTCAGATAATACTCGTTTGTAGCATTGATCATCTTCTCAAAGGTCATCCCACGATTTGCGAAATTTTTAGTTTGTGAGGTGACTTGTTGTTTTTTTTTCGATGGAAGTTTATGAGGATAGTTGACCATAATTCTCCTTATTGGTACAATAACATCACTCTATTATACCATAAAAGTGAACAGAAAGGGTGAAAAAATGCATACTGCCTTGGTTTTAGGCTATTCTAGCTTTGATTTAGGATTGTTTAATGACAAAGATATTCGTTTAAAAATTATTAAAAAAGCCATTCGTAGAGATTTGGAAAAAATGGCTGACGAAGGATTGAAATGGTTGGTATTTACGGGAACTCTGGGATTTGAACACTGGGTTTTAGAGGTGGCCAGAGATATGAAAGATGACTTTGGTTTCCAACTTGCAACTATCTTTGATTTTGAGACTCATGGGGAAAACTGGAATGAGGGAAATCAGATTAAACTTAGTGAATTTAAACAAGTTGATTTTGTAAAATACGCCTATCCGAACTATGAACACAAGGGTCAATTACGAGACTATCAACTTTTCTTACTTGAAAATACAGATGGTGCCTATCTTTTTTATGATGAAGAAAATGAAACAAAACTGAAGTATTTTTACGAACTGATGAAAAAGAAAGACAACTATATTACAAAAAGATTAACATTTGAGGAATTGAACGAAGTAGCTGAAAATTTTTCCGAAAATTGAACCTTTGACCTTGCTTTTTGTTTGCCTTTTTTTATATAATAATACTAGCAACTGAGAATGGAGAGAGACATGGCAAGTATTATTTTTACAGCAAAAGATATTTTTGAGCAGGATTTTGGAAGAGAAGTACGTGGATATAGTAAAGCAGAGGTTGATGAATTCTTGGATGATGTCATCAAGGATTATGAAACTTATGCGGCGTTAGTAAAGTCACTCCGTTTAGAAATTGCAGAGTTGAAAGAGGAATTGGCGAAAAAACCTCAAGTGACTCCAGTAGCTTCTGAACCAGCAGAGCTTGGAAGTACAACTTCTATGACAAACTTTGATATTTTGAAACGTTTGAATCGTCTTGAAAAAGAAGTATTTGGCAAACAAATCATGGATAATTCTGATTTCTAAGAATACTTCTGTTGTGCAATTTTTGGATAATCGCGTGAAGAGAGTTTCTTTTCATGAGGAAAGTCCATGCTAGCACAGGCTGTGATGCCTGTAGTGTTTGTGCTAGGCGAAACCATAAGCCTAGGGACGAGAAATCGTTACGGCAGTTGAAATGGCTAAGTCTTAGGATATGTCAGAGTAGACTTGAAAGTGCCACAGTGACGGAGTCTCTCTGGAAACAGAGAGAGTGGAACGCGGTAAACCCCTCAAGCTAGCAACCCAAATTTTGGTCGGGGCATGGAGTGCGCGGAAACGAACGTAGTACTCTGACTGCTAGCAGCTAGAGCTGCTAGTGGTAGACAGATGATTATCGAAGGAAGTGGTCCTAGTCACTTCTGGAACAAAACATGGCTTATAGAAAATTGCATATAGGTTGGGGCTGAGATATATTTCTCAACCTCATTTTTTAAAGTGCATAAAGAAAGGTCTATAAAAGACTGAAATGAAAACAACATTTAATTTAATTGCGACTGCTGCTGCGGGTTTGGAAGCTGTAGTTGGACGTGAAGTGAGAGATTTGGGTTATGATTGTCAAGTTGAAAATGGGCGTGTTCGTTTTCAAGGTGATGTTAAAGCGATTATCCAAACCAACCTGTGGCTAAGAGCTGCGGATAGAATCAAAATCGTTGTGGGAACTTTTCCTGCAAAAACATTTGAAGAACTCTTCCAAGGTGTTTTTGCTCTAGATTGGGAGAACTATCTCCCACTTGGAGCACGTTTCCCAATTGCCAAGGCTAAGTGTGTCAAGTCAAAATTACACAATGAGCCAAGTGTGCAGGCGATTTCTAAGAAGGCAGTCGTTAAGAAACTACAAAAACACTATGCACGGCCAGAAGGTGTTCCCCTGATGGAGAATGGTCCAGAGTTCAAGATTGAAGTTTCCATTTTGAAAGATATAGCGACTGTTATGATTGATACAACTGGTTCAAGTCTCTTTAAACGTGGTTACCGTACTGAAAAAGGTGGAGCTCCGATCAAAGAAAATATGGCAGCTGCGATTTTGCAACTTTCTAACTGGTACCCTGATAAGCCTTTGATTGATCCAACCTGTGGTTCGGGAACATTCTGTATTGAGGCGGCTATGATTGCGCGCAAGATGGCACCAGGTTTGCGTCGTTCATTTGCTTTTGAAGAGTGGAACTGGGTTAGTGACCGCTTGATTCAAGAAGTCAGAACTGAGGCAAGCAAGCAGATAGATCGAGAGATTGAACTGGATATTATGGGTTGTGATATCGATGGTCGTATGGTAGAAATTGCCAAGGCCAATGCCCAGGAAGCAGGAGTATCTGGAGATATTCTCTTTAAACAGATGCGCGTACAGGATTTGCGTACGGATAAGATTAATGGAGTTATTATTTCTAACCCACCTTATGGGGAACGTCTATCAGATGATGCAGGAGTAACTAAACTTTATGCTGAAATGGGTGAGGTTTTTGAGCCGCTCAAGACTTGGAGTAAGTTTATTCTGACAAGTGATGAAGCCTTTGAAAGCAAATATGGTAGTCAGGCGGATAAAAAACGAAAACTCTATAATGGTACTTTGAAAGTTGATTTGTATCAATATTTTGGTCAACGTGTCAAAAGAAATTTGACAGATTAGAAAGGAGCTGCCATGGATCAGAAGGATAAAAAAGAAGAATTGTTAGAACCGGAGAAAATCTCCCAAGAACCTCAGTTTGACTTTAAGGAAGCTAAGGATCTAACAGTTGGACAAGTTATTCGAAAAAATGAAGAAATCGAAGCAGGAGTAACTCCTGATGATACGATTTTGGACAAATACATTAAACAACACCGTGAAGAAATCGAAGCTGATAAATTTACAAACATTCAGGCGAAGAAAGATGAACTTCAGAGTCTAGATGATTTGATCCAAGATGCTAAAGAAACGATTGAAGAAGAGGTGGAACCAGTAGAAGAAGTCTCTGAATCAGAAAAGTTTGCTGAAGAAGAGGGAGTAGCAACTGAAGAAGTTCTCCTTTCGCCACTAGAAGAAACTTTAGTTATGGACAAAAATCTTGTAGAGGAAGTATTTGAACCAGAACAGGTAGATAATGAGGAAACTTCACAAGAAGAAACCCCAATTCTAGCTCGCTCTCTTCAAGAAGAGGATGAGCCACGACGCAAAAAACTGTGGATCATCTTGTCAGCTCTTTTAGCGATTATTGTCTTGATTATTGGGGGTAGCTACTACGTTTATCGTCAAATTACGCGTTCTTCCCAAGAAATTCAGTCTCAGTCATCTGATGCAGGTTTAGTGAGCAATCAAGCAATACTCGATCAATTTAACAGTCTCTATGACACTTTTTATACTGATGAGAATAAAACTGCCCTAAAAAATAGTCAGTTTAGTCAATTGAATCAGCTCAAAGAACTTTTAGATAAACTTGAGGGAGCTAGAGAGCATACTCTTGCTAAATCAAAATACGATAGTCTTGAAACACAAATCAAGGCAATTCAAGACGTTAATGCTCAATTTGAAACGTCAGCTATTACAGATGGTGTTCTAGATACAAATGCTAAAGTAAAGGCAGATGCTAAATTTACCGAAGTCAAGACTGGGAATACAGAAATTGATAAACTGCTAGATAAGGCTATTAGTCTCGGTAAGAGTCAACTTTCAAGTTCTACAAGCTCAAGCAGTAGTCAGTCAAGTTCATCAAGCCAAACAGAGTCAAGCTCAGCAACTGAAGGCAATGCTAGCAGCTCTGCTAATGCATCAACTTCAGCGGGTGAAACAGCCTCAGCAAATAATATCCTAAATAGTGGACTAGCAAGCAATGGTGTGAACCTACAAAGAAGTGTCAGTCGAGTACCGTATAATCAAGCTGCTGTTAGTGATAGTAGTAATCCTGCTTGGACTTTTGCAGATGGTGTCCTTGAACGCATTCTTGAGACTTCGCGTGCGCGAGGCTATATCACGGGTAATCAATACATTTTGGAACCTGTGAATATTGTTAATGGTAATGGCTACTATAATCTTTATAAACCAGATGGTACCTATCTCTTTACCCTAAATTGTAAGACAGGTTACTTTGTAGGGAATGGTTCTGGACATGCGGATGATTTGGACTACTAGTCAAATTGTTACAAAATTCTTTCTTTTCACAGATAAACATGATAAAATAAAACATATTAAACAAGAGGAGTGTCACATGACAAAAGCTAACTTTGGTGTTGTTGGTATGGCCGTAATGGGCCGTAACCTTGCCCTTAATATTGAATCTCGTGGTTATAGAGTTGCTATTTATAACCGTAGTAAAGAAAAAACTGAAGATGTGATTGCTTGCCACCCTGATAAAAACTTCGTGCCAAGCTATGATATCGAAAGCTTCGTAAACTCAATTGAAAAACCACGTCGTATCATGCTTATGGTACAAGCAGGACCTGGTACAGATGCGACAATTCAAGCCCTTCTTCCACACTTGGATAAAGGTGATATCTTGATCGATGGAGGGAATACTTTCTACAAAGATACCATCCGTCGTAATGAAGAATTGGCAAACTCAGGTATCAACTTTATCGGTACAGGTGTTTCTGGTGGTGAAAAAGGTGCTCTTGAAGGTCCTTCTATCATGCCTGGCGGACAAAAAGAAGCTTATGACTTGGTAGCAGATGTTCTTGAAGAAATCTCTGCAAAAGCTCCAGAAGATGGTAAACCATGTGTAACTTACATCGGTCCTGATGGAGCTGGTCACTATGTAAAAATGGTCCACAATGGGATCGAGTACGGTGATATGCAATTGATCGCAGAAAGCTACGATCTTATGCAACACTTGCTTGGCCTCTCTGCAGAAGACATGGCTGAAATCTTTACTGAGTGGAACAAGGGTGAATTGGACAGCTACTTGATTGAAATCACAGCTGATATCCTTGGACGCAAAGATGACGAAGGTCAAGACGGACCAATCGTAGACTATATCTTGGATGCTGCAGGAAACAAAGGAACTGGTAAATGGACTAGTCAATCAGCTCTTGACCTTGGTGTGCCATTGTCACTCATCACTGAGTCAGTATTTGCCCGTTACATCTCAACTTACAAAGAAGAACGTGTTCATGCAAGCAAGGTGCTTCCAAAACCAGCCGCTTTCAAATTTGAAGGCGACAAGGCTGAATTGATTGAAAAAATCCGTCAAGCTCTTTACTTCTCAAAAATCATCTCATACGCACAAGGTTTTGCGCAATTGCGTGTAGCTTCTAAAGAAAACAATTGGAACTTGCCATTTGCAGATATCGCTTCTATCTGGCGTGATGGATGTATCATCCGTTCACGTTTCTTGCAAAAGATTACAGATGCTTACAACCGTGATGCAGATCTTGCTAACCTTCTTTTGGATGAGTACTTCTTGGACGTAACTGCTAAGTACCAACAATCAGTTCGTGATATCGTAGCTCTTGCTGTTCAAGCTGGTGTACCAGTACCAACATTCTCAGCAGCTATCACTTACTTTGACAGCTACCGTTCAGCTGACCTTCCAGCTAACTTGATCCAAGCACAACGTGACTACTTTGGTGCCCACACATACCAACGTAAAGACAAAGAAGGAACCTTCCACTATTCTTGGTACGATGAAAAATAAGTAGGCCAAGCTATGGAGAAACGGATTTTATTGCTTGAAAAAGAAAGAAATCTAGCTCATTTTTTAAGTTTGGAACTCCAGAAAGAGCACTATCGGGTTGATCTAGTAGAGGAGGGGCAAAAAGCCCTTTCTCTGGCTCTTCAGACAGATTATGATTTGATTTTATTGAACTTTAATCTGGGAGATATGACGGCTCGGGACTTTGCTGAAAGGCTGAGTCGAACTAAACCTGCTTCTGTCATCATGATCTTGGATCATTGGGAGGACTTGCAAGAAGAGCTGGAAGTCATTCAGCGGTTTGCAGTTTCTTACATCTATAAGCCAGTCATTATCGAAAATTTGGTTGAGAGAATTTCAGCGATTTTCCGTGGACGTGATTTTATTGATCAGCATTGTAATCAGATGAAGGTGCCAACGGCCTACCGAAATTTGAGGATTGATGTTGAAAATCACACGGTCTATCGTGGTGATGAAATGATTGCTCTCACTCGTCGTGAATATGATCTCTTAGCTACACTCATGGGCAGTAAGAAAGTCTTAACTCGTGAACAATTGCTAGAGAGTGTCTGGAAGTATGAAAGTGCTACAGAGACCAATATCGTAGATGTCTATATCCGATATCTACGGAGCAAGATTGATGTCAAAGGTCAAAAGAGCTACATCAAAACAGTGCGTGGTGTTGGTTATACCATGCAGGAATAGAAAGCAGTTGCAGTTTTGTAACTGCTTTTTTTGAGCTTTAAATAAACGATCATCTTCATCGAAAATCTCATGAGGCTAAACCTGTGCTGTCTATCAGTTTATTTTTAAACAAATTAATTAGTCTTATCTGCCAGTTCAAAGCAAATTTTGAGTAGATTCTTGTTGGCTTAAATTTAATATATTGACGAAAGCAAAGACATTTGCTATAATCATTTTGGAGGATAAAAGAATGAAATTTTTGAAAAAAATGATGCAAATCGCATTAGCAGTCTTTTTCTTTGGTTTGCTAGCGACAAGTGCAGTATTTGCGGATGATGCTGATTCGGAAGGCTGGCAATTTGTCCAAGAAAATGGTAGAACCTACTACAAGAAGGGGGAACTCAAAGAAACCTACTGGCGAGTGATTGATGGTAAGTACTATTATTTTGATCCTTTATCTGGAGAGATGGTGGTCGGCTGGCAATATATTCCGTTTCCATCTAAAGGTAGTACAATTGGTCCTTACCCAAATGGTATCAGATTAGAAGGTTTTCCAAAGTCAGAGTGGTACTATTTCGATAAAAATGGAGTGCTACAAGAGTTTGTTGGTTGGAAAGCATTAGAGATTAAAACTAAAGACAGTGTTGGAAGAAAGTATGGGGAAAAACGTACAAATCCGGAAGATAAAGAAGAGAAGAGTTTTTACACGAACTATTACTTTAATCAAAATCATTCTTTAGAGACAGGTTGGTTTTATGACCAGTCTAATTGGTATTATCTAGCTAAAACGGAAATTAATGGAGAAAACTATATTGGTGGTGAAAGACGTGCAGGCTGGATAAACGATGATTCAACTTGGTACTATCTAGATCCAACAACTGGTATTATGCAAACTGGGTGGCAATATCTTGGTAACAAGTGGTACTATCTCCGTTCATCAGGAGCTATGGCAACTGGCTGGTATCAGGAAGGCTCAACTTGGTATTATCTAGATGCTGAAAATGGTGATATGAAGACAGGCTGGCAATATCTTGGTAACAAGTGGTACTATCTCCGTTCATCAGGAGCTATGGCAACTGGCTGGTATCAGGAAGGCTCAACTTGGTATTATCTAGATGCTGAAAATGGTGATATGAAGACAGGCTGGCAATATCTTGGTAACAAGTGGTACTATCTCCGTTCATCAGGAGCTATGGCAACTGGCTGGTATCAGGAAGGCTCAACTTGGTATTATCTAGATGCTGAAAATGGTGATATGAAGACAGGCTGGCAATATCTTGGTAACAAGTGGTACTATCTCCGTTCATCAGGAGCTATGGTGACAGGTTGGTTCCAAGCTAATGGTAAATGGTACTATGCTTATAGTTCAGGTGCCTTAGCTGTGAATACTACAGTAGGTGGCTACTACGTTAATTATAATGGCGAGTGGGTACAGTAATGAAAACAAGCGATTGTGAAAGGAAACAATCGCTTTTTTTGTGAAAATATAATAAAATAGAAAGGAATAAAGTTCTAAAATTTTATCTAGAAAAAGACGGTTTTCGTCTGATAGTAGGATTAAATGACAAAAGAAGTTGGTGTCGGTCAGGCACATAGTAAAATTATCTTAATCGGAGAGCATGCAGTGGTTTATGGCTACCCAGCCATTTCTTTGCCTCTTTTAGAGGTTGAAGTGACTTGTAGGGTAGTTCCAGCAGCGACACCATGGCGTCTTTTTGAAGAGGACACCTTGTCTATGGCTGTGTATGCTTCTCTCGAGTATCTAAATATCAAAGATGCTTGCATCCGTTGTCAAA
Organism: Streptococcus fermentans; assembly: GCF_040888305.1. Taxonomy (NCBI): domain Bacteria; kingdom Bacillati; phylum Bacillota; class Bacilli; order Lactobacillales; family Streptococcaceae; genus Streptococcus; species Streptococcus fermentans. The sequence continues at coordinate 132,786 of NZ_JBFNFG010000006.1, forward strand.
TTGACTCGGCTATTCCGGAAAAGCGGGGAATGGGGTCTTCAGCAGCCATTAGCATTGCAGCCATTCGAGCGGTATTTGATTATTACCAAGCGGAACTTCCACATGACGTGTTAGAGATTTTGGTCAATCGGGCGGAGATGATTGCCCATATGAATCCTAGTGGTTTGGATGCCAAGACCTGTCTTAGTGACCAACCTATTCGTTTTATCAAGAATGTTGGTTTTGAAGAATTAACCATGGATTTATCAGCTTATCTGGTCATTGCAGATACAGGAGTCTATGGACATACTCGTGAAGCTATCCAAGTCGTGCAGAGCAAGGGCAAGGATGCCTTACCATTCTTGCATGCGCTAGGAGAGTTGACCCAAGAAGCAGAAGAAGCGATAAAAACAAAAGATGCCGTGAAGCTGGGAGAAATTCTAACCAAAGCTCATGGAAATCTAAAAGAAATCGGAGTTAGTAGCCCTGAGGCAGATGCCTTGGTTGAAACTGCTCTCGAACATGGCGCTTTAGGTGCCAAGATGAGTGGTGGTGGTCTAGGAGGCTGCATCATCGCCTTGGTTGCTAATGTCAGTCAAGCACAAGAACTCGCAGAGAGATTAGAAGAGAAAGGAGCTGTTCAGACATGGATCGAAAGCCTGTAACAGTACGTTCCTATGCCAATATCGCTATTATCAAATATTGGGGTAAGAAAAAAGAAAAAGAGATGGTTCCTGCAACTAGCAGTATCTCTCTGACTTTAGAAAATATGTATACGGAGACGACACTTTCACCTTTGCCAGCAGATGCTAGGACAGATGAGTTTTACATCAATGGTCAGTTGCAAAACGAAGCTGAGCATGTCAAAATGAGTAAAATCATTGACCGCTACCGTCCTGAAGGAGCAGGTTTTGTTCGTATCGATACCAAGAATAATATGCCAACAGCGGCAGGTCTTTCTTCAAGTTCCAGTGGCTTATCTGCCCTGGTCAAAGCCTGCAATGCCTATTTCCAATTAGGGCTAGATTGTAAAGAATTAGCTTTGGAAGCTAAGTTCGCATCTGGTTCTTCATCTCGTAGTTTTTATGGACCTTTGGCAGCTTGGGACAAGGATAGTGGAGAAATCTATCCTGTCGAAACTGATTTGAAACTAGCTATGATTATGCTGGTCTTGGAAGACCAGAAAAAACCAATCTCTAGTCGAGATGGCATGAAACTCTGTGTGGAAACTTCGACAACATTTGATGAGTGGATTCGTCAGTCTGAACAAGACTACAAGGATATGCTGGTCTACCTCAAGGAAAACGACTTTGAGAAGGTTGGAGAATTAACAGAGAAAAATGCTCTCGCTATGCATGCTACGACAAAGACTGCAACTCCATCCTTCTCTTACTTGACTGATGCGAGTTATGAGGCTATGGATTTCGTTCGTCAGCTTAGAGAACAAGGAGAAGCTTGCTACTTTACCATGGATGCGGGGCCTAATGTAAAGGTTCTTTGTTTAGAAAAAGACTTGGAACATCTATCAGAACTCTTAGGTCAACGCTATCGCTTAATCGTTTCAAAAACAAAGGATTTGAGCCAAGATGACGATTGTTAAAACTTGTGGGAAGCTCTATTGGGCTGGGGAGTATGCCATTTTAGAACCAGGACAGTTGGCGCTAATAAAGGCTATTCCCATCTATATGACGGCTGAGATTAAAATATCTGATGCTTATCGACTCTACTCAGATATGTTTACTTATAGTGTAGATATGCGATCGGATTCTTCTTATGCCCTGATTCAAGAAACAGTTGCCTTGGTGGAGGAATATCTGACTTCCCAAGGAGTTGACTTGCGTCCTTTTTCCATAGACATTCGTGGGAAAATGGAGCGTGAGGGCAAGAAGTTTGGTCTGGGCTCTAGTGGTAGTGTAGTTGTCTTGGTCATCAAGGCTATGCTTGCTTTCTATGAAAGACCAGCTGAAAGAGACCTCTTATTTAAATTGGCGAGTGCAGTCCTTCTCAAACGTGGGGATAATGGCTCTATGGGAGACATCGCCTGTATCGTTTCAGAAGACCTGGTCCTCTATCAGTCTTTTGATCGTGAGAAAGTGGCACAATGGCTAGAAAAGGAAGACTTGCCAACTGTATTAGCACGTGATTGGGGCTTTTCTATTAGGAGTGTTGAACCGGCCTTGGACTTTGATTTTTTGGTTGGTTGGACCAAGGAAGTAGCTGTGTCTAGTCATATGGTCAAGCAAATCAAGAATAATATGAACGCTAGCTTCTTGCAGGCTTCAAAAGAAACAGTAGCTAACTTGGTAAAGGCTTTGCAGACAGGTCAAGAAGAAACCATTATTGCCTTGTTAGAACAAGCCAGCCAACTTTTAGAAGGTTTGAGTTCAGATATTTACACCCCTTCTCTCAGACAATTAAAAGATGCAAGCAGAGACTTAATAGCTGTCGCAAAAAGTAGTGGTGCTGGTGGTGGAGACTGTGGGATAGCTCTCAGTTTTGACCAAGATTCGACCACATTACTGAAAAAACGCTGGGCTGATCTAGGAATTGAGCTCTTGTATCAAGAAAGGATAGGACATGACGACAAATCGGAAGGATGAACACATCCGCTATGCCCTTGAACAAAAAAGTTCTTATAATAGTTTTGATGAAGTTGAATTGATTCATTCTTCGCTACCCTTATATGACTTAGATGAGATTGATCTTTCGACAGAATTTGCAGGGCGCAAATGGGATTTTCCTTTTTATATTAACGCCATGACAGGTGGGAGTGACAAGGGCAGAGAAATTAATCAAAAATTGGCCCAGGTGGCAGATGCTTGTGGGATTTTATTTGTGACAGGTTCTTACAGTGCTGCACTTAAGGATCCATCAGATGATTCTTTTTCCGTGAAGTCAAATCATCCTGACCTCCTTCTTGGAACAAATATTGGCTTGGATAAACCTGTAGAACTAGGATTACAAACAGTGAAAGAAATGAATCCTCTTCTCTTGCAAGTTCATGTCAATGTCATGCAGGAATTACTTATGCCAGAAGGTGAGCGTCAATTTAGATTGTGGCAAAATAATCTGAAAGATTATGCTGATCAAATCTCAGTTCCTCTTGTTTTAAAAGAAGTCGGTTTTGGTATGGATGTGAAGACCATTTCTAAGGCATATGAGATGGGGATACGTACGGTTGATTTGTCTGGTCGTGGGGGAACTAGCTTTGCCTATATCGAAAATCGTCGTAGTGGTCAACGGGACTACCTCAATGATTGGGGGCAATCGACCATGCAGGCTCTTATCAATGCCCAGGACTGGAAAGACAAGATGGACCTTCTGGTAAGTGGAGGAGTTCGCAATCCACTAGATATCATCAAATGCTTGGTCTTTGGAGCAAAGGCAGTTGGGCTTTCACGCACCATGTTAGAGTTGGTTGAAAACTACCCAGTGGATGTCGTTATTTCCATTGTTGAGAGTTGGAAGGAAGACCTACGCTTGATTATGTGTGCCCTTAATTGTAAAAGAATTGAGGATTTGCAAGAGGTCGACTATCTCCTTTACGGAAAATTAAAAGAAGCAAAAGATCAACTATAAGGAGGTCGGGATTTTGGTCCCGGTCTCTTTATCATTCCGGCTCTTTGTCAACTGTAGTGGGTTGAATAAAAGCTAACATCTG